>JANOGR010000108.1:0-9865 GCA_031406095.1 Ignavibacteriales bacterium | reverse complement strand
GTGACATATTCGCCCGTCGTGACATCCATCATGCTGGACTTGAGAGACTCCAGTTCTTCCAGAATCTCCTTCCTCTTATCCTGGATGATTTTTTTGAAATATTCCAGGTCGGCTTTGCTGTAGCCCTTTCTCTGCTGAACTGGGGCTTTGAGAGGCGCGGCTTTAGCTTGCACCTTCGCTTGCCTGATCTTCAAAGCTTTTACTGTTTTGGCGATTTGCTTTTTTGGTGCCATCTTTTTCTTTGTCACCGCCATAAAGCTTCCCCTTAGAATAAAACCCGCTTAGATTCGCTCAACTCCGATTTCAGCCCGCTCTCCATTAATATCCTCTGTAGAGAACGAAACGCTTCCGTTTCCGACTTTTGTTACATTACGGATCTCTGTCGCCAGGGTTTCCTGTTGCACGTAGGAAGCCATGCGGTCGAGCGCTTTCGAAAGCCGGTCTGAGGATTTGTAGTAAATCTTGATGCGATCGGTCACTTCGAAACCGGAATCTTTCCTCAGATTCTGCACGCGATTGACAAATTCACGTGCCAGACCTTCTTCTACGAGTTCCTCGGTCAGCTCCGCATCCAGCGCAACCGTAACGGTTCCGTCACTTTCGACCAGCCAGCCCTTGACATCTTCGTGGAGGATCTCCACATCCTCGGGCAACACTGTATAATCGCTACCATTTATTGAAAGTGCAAGTGATCCTTGCTTTTGCAAAGCACCGATTTCGGCGGAGGTAAGTTCCCGAACTCGCCCCGCAACCGCTTGCACAGATTTACCGTACTTCGGGCCGAGTGTTTTGAAATTCGGCTTGGCCTTTTTCCTGAAGATTCCCGATTCTTCCGTCACGAACTCGATGTCCTTGACGTTGATTTCTTCAAGAATGACTTCGCGCATTTGTTCGATTTCTTTCTTCTCACTGTCGGAATGTACAGGGATAAGAATCTTCCGGAGCGGTTGTCTGACCTTCAAATTGGTTTTCATTCTCATGGCGCGCACCAGGCTCACAAGCCGCATGGCTCGGTTCATTTTCTGCTCCAGGTCGGCACTTATTGCACTCTCCTCCAATTCCGGAAACTCTGTCAAATGCACTGAGGGGGCGCTGTTTTGCCCTGCAGGGGTAAGATTGCGGTAGAGTTCGTCGGCAAGAAAGGGGGCAAAGGGAGCCATGAGTTTCGAAACCGTTCCAAGGCATTCGTGAAGTGTCTGGTATGCGGCGGTCTTATCTTTCCCTTTTTCGCTTTTCCAGAATCGTCTCCTGTTCCTGCGGACGTACCAATTCGAAAGATGGTCGATGGTGAAATCGCTCACCGCCCGCGCTGCCCTCGTGACATCGTATTCGTCCATCCATGCTCGATAATCCTTCACGAGCGAATTGAGCTCTGAGAGAATCCATCGGTCGATCTCGGGCCTTTCTGAAGTGGGAATTCTGGGTTCAGCATTTTGGAAACCGTCAACGTTGGCGTACAGAGCGAAGAACGAATAGGTATTCAACAGTGTGCTGAAGAATTTCCGCTGAACCTCCGCCACGCCCTCCGCATCGAACAACGTCGGACGCCACACCG
Source organism: Ignavibacteriales bacterium (assembly GCA_031406095.1). Classification (GTDB taxonomy): domain Bacteria; phylum Bacteroidota; class Ignavibacteria; order UBA10030; family UBA10030; genus JANOGR01. The sequence goes on along the minus strand of JANOGR010000108.1, from coordinate 8,310 downwards.
GACTGTTCGAAATCAGATACCATCGGGTGGCATCAGCGCCGTACTTCCGGATGAGCTCGAAGGGGTCCACACTGTTCTTCTTGGACTTCGACATTTTCTGACCCTGCTTGTCAAGAATGAGCTCGTTGACAAGGCAGTTTTTGAATGCCGGCATATCCCTGAGCTTGTCGCCAAAAGCGCCCCTACTGGAAAGAAACGTTCCGATTGAGTGAAGGGTGTAAAACCATCCTCTCGTTTGGTCGATTCCCTCAGAGATGTAGTCAGCGGGATAGGACTTCTCAAACGTCTCCGTGTTCTCAAACGGATAATGCCACTGGGCAAACGGCATTGAGCCGGAGTCAAACCACACATCGATGAGCTCGGGCGTTCGCTTCATGGTTCCCTTACATTTCACGCAATCAAAGGTCACCCCGTCGACAAACGGCTTGTGCAAGTCAAGAGGCTGCGGAACATTCTTTCCTTTTTTGAATTCTTCTACGCTCCCCACACACTTCTGGTCGCCACATTGTTCACACACCCAGATCGGCAGCGGCGTCCCCCAGAATCGATCACGCGACAACGCCCAGTCCTTGTTTTCTTCCAACCAATTGCCAAATCGTCCGGAGCCAACTTCTGAGGGAATCCAATTAATCTTCTTGTTCAGGTCGATCATTTGCTGAGCGTATGCCGTGGTCTTGATATACCACGATTCACGAGCATAATACAGCAACGGCGAGCTGCATCTCCAGCAATGCGGGTAGCTGTGCTGGTAGGATTCTTTTTTGAAGAGCAGTCCGCGCTGTTTCAGGTTGGCGATAATTTCAGGGTCGGCGTCTTTGACAAACTTCCCGGCAAAGTCCTTCACTTCGGGGCCAAACTCTCCTGATTTGTTCACAGGATGAATTGTTGGCAGTCCGTATTTTTTCGCCTGTTGATAATCGTCTTCACCGTATGCCGGTGCCATATGCACAATTCCGGAACCGTCTTCGGTTGTGACAAAATCCGCTGGAACGACATACCATGCCTTCTCTTTCACCTCGTGATAATTGAACAGGCGTTCGTATTCCTTGCCAACAAGTGAGGTCCCTTCGATCTTTTCAAGAACCTGGTAATCTTCACCAAGAACAACAAGCCGGGCTTCGGCAAGAATAAGTTTTTGGCCATGATGTTCGACCTTGGCATACTTGACGTCAGGATGGACAGCAAGTGCAACATTCGAAATCAGCGTCCATGGGGTTGTCGTCCACACAAGGAAGTACGTATTTTCTTCGCCCTTCACTTTCATTTTCACATAAACGGACGGGTCCTTCACATCCCTGTAGCCGAGTGAAACCTCGTGAGACGAAAGCGGCGTCTCGCACCTGGGACAATAGGGCTGAATCTTGTATCCCTTGTAAATCATTCCCTTGTCAAAATACTGCTTGAGCGCCCACCAGACGGACTCGATGTAGTTGTTCTCAAACGTGATGTACGGATGGTCGAGGTCGACCCAGTATCCCATGATCCTCGTCAGCTCTTCCCAGTCCGCTTTGTATTTCCAGACTGACTTTTTACACTCTTCATTGAATTTCGCCACACCGTACTTCACAATCTCATCTTTGTGCTTGAACCCCAGCATTTTTTCGACTTCGATCTCAACCGGCAACCCGTGCGAATCCCATCCCGCCTTGCGATGCACCTGGTATCCTTGCATCGTCTTGTAGCGGCAAATGAGATCCTTGAGGGTCCGGCTCATGACATGGTGAATGCCGGGACGGCCGTTGGCCGTGGGAGGGCCTTCATAGAAGGTAAACTGGGGTCGGCCTTTGCGCGACGTGATGCTTTGCTCGAAGATCTTGTTCTCATCCCAGAAACGCTGGATATGAGTCTCGAGCTCGTGGTAATTCAGTTTGTCGGAAAGTTGTTTGAACATAAACGATCAGAAGCGAAAGACTCTTTTCATACCTTCATTCTCTTCACAACTTCTTTGAGGATGGCCGTCATTTTCGGTTCGGCCTTTTTTGCTACGGCGATCACTTCTTTGAGCGTCACCGGTTTCAACAGATCCGGAAAACATTCATCCGTGACAATCGATATGCCGAGCACGTTCATCCCCATGTGGACTGCAACGATATCTTCAGGAACTGTGGACATGCCGACGACATCTGCGCCGATCGTGCGTAGAAACCGGTACTCGGCACGAGTTTCAAGATTCGGGCCCTGCATCGCTACATAGATTCCCTTCTGCACTTTGATTTTCAAATCGTGTGCTGCTTGTTCGGCCAGAGCAATCAGTTCCTTGCTGTAGGGCTCCGACATGTCCGGAAACCTCGGGCCGAGGGAATCGTCGTTCGGGCCTATCAAGGGATTATCTCCCAGCATGTTGATGTGGTCCGAAATGAGCATCACATCGCCTTTTCGAAATAGCGGATTCAGGGCACCCGCTGCGTTTGAAATCAGAAGATTGGTGACGCCTAGAAACTTCATGACCCGAACAGGAAAGGTTACCTGCTTCAGGTTATACCCTTCGTACATGTGGAACCGGCCCTGCATGGCGACAACTTTTTTTCCCGCAAGGCTGCCAAACAAAAGACGGCCATGGTGAGACTCCACCGTTGAGACGGGGAAATGCGGGATCCTGGCGTACTCGATAGCGACTTTCTGTTTTATCTCTTTCGCCAACCCGCCCAGACCGGTCCCCAGGATAATTCCGATGGGCGGCTTGGATTTCCCGCCAGACCGACGACGGGCTGGCGTTTTGGAGCGGATAAAATCGACCGCTTCCTGTATCTGCTTGCGGATCTCAGTCATGGGAGTGTGAAGGCGGGGATTACAGCTTCTTCAGTATCTCTTCAATCTCGAGATGTTCTTTTCCCGATCCCTTGGATGTGTCGCGTTTGGAAAGATCCTCTTCATCGATTTGCAGGGCCCGGAGAAGGTCAAGCTCGGAATTCAACAGAACTTTCAACCTGCTAATGCTGCTTTCTTTGCGTGCCTTGAGGTTGGATATTTCTTCTTTTGCACGCGAAAAATCGGTTCTTGCTTTCTCGACAATCTGCGAAGCCTTCAATTCAGCTTCTTTAACAATGAGGTCGGCCTCTTTACGGGAATTCTCAATCGACTTGCCGCTTGTCTCCTGCGCCTGCAGAAGCGTTTGCTGGAGTGTTTTCTCCATGCGCTTGTAGTCCGAGAGCTGGGTTTCGAGCTCGATCACCTTGTCTTTGATGTGCTTGTTCGATGTATTCATTTCTTCGAGTTCATTGGAAAGCATATCGAGGAACGTGTCCACCTCGACCGGGTCGTACCCGCGCAGAACTTTCTTGAACTCCTGGCGTTTGACTTCAAGCGGTGTAATTTTCATGTCATCACCTTGTTTGTTTGGCTTGCGTCAATCTTTATTGACGCTCATTGCATTGCGTCGCAATAGCGATTGCGACAATCCGCTCACTTTGGCCTGCGTCAATCATTATTGACGCATTCTGCTGTCGTCGCAATACCGCCATTAAGATTGGCGGTCAGGAACGATTGCGACAATCCGCGCTATGTTCTCTTACCGAAAATCGCCGTCCCGAGTCTGACGATGGTTGCCCCTTCTTCAATCCCCACTTCAAAATCATGAGTCATTCCCATGGAGAGCTGCTTTGCGGACACGCCCGGGATTCCTTCCTGTTCGATTCTCTTTTGAACATGCACCAATTGCTGAAAAGAGGGCCTTGAGTCGTTCGGGTCGTCCGAAAAGGGTCCCATCGTCATGAGACCCTGCAACCGAACATTCTTGAAAGAAGCAATCTGTTTGACTAAATCCAGAGTTTTTTCAGGCGAAACTCCCGCTTTTGTCGACTCGGTTGTGGTATGAACTTCTACAAGTATGTCAATGATCCGGCCGTGCATCTGTGCCCGTTTCTGAATCTCTTCGGCCACACGAATGTTGTCTACGGTTTGAACCAGTTGCACAAACACGGCGATGTATTTCACTTTGTTAGTCTGCAGGTGGCCGATGAAATGCCATCGTACGTTCAGGTTCCGCAGTTCGTCTCTTTTCTCGTTCAGCTCCTGGACATAGTTTTCGCCGAAATCGAGCTGGCCGGCGTCTACTGCTTCCTTCATCATATCGGAGCCAAACGTCTTCGTGACAGCCACAAGGGTCACTTCCTCAGGTTTCCTCCCACAACGAAAACATGCCCGGTTGATCCTCTCACGTATATTTTTGATGTTTTCGGCAACCATCCACAACCGCTGAGGAGTCAATATAAATCAAGATGAGTGGAAAATCAAACGCACGCGGAGCGATTCCGACTGAATTATCAGAGGTTGACTGGTTTTGCTCAAACTTTACTTGACTTCAAGTCTGAAATTTGTTTTATTATCAGCGCAAGAGTAGAAGGGCAGCGACATTCCCTCACATCTGAAAGGAAACGATGCCGGATATCGATCGTTTCGACGACGACCCTCCCCGAAGGCAAGACGAACCCTCTGACGACGATTTGCGAAGATTCCGTGAGTCCATCAAGAACGGCTCACGCGACATCAACAACCCCGAAGCACTCGAAGAAATCATCCAGTTTTATTTTGAACAAGAGGAATACGACGAAGCGCTGCGCTTTGCCGAACGCTTGATTTCTTTCCAGCCTTTCAATTCCGATGCATGGCAGCAAAAAGGGATGATCTTCAATAATATGTTCAAGTATGATGAAGCCCTTCAGTGTTACGAAAAAGCTCTCAGCCTCAACCCAACCGATTCCGAAATCTACATCAACCGTGGTATCACGCTGGATAACCTTGGCCGCTCCGATGATTCGTTAACTTCGTTCGAGAAAGCTCTCGAGCTGGACCCTTTCAGCGAAGAAGCCCTTTTTCAGAAAGGGCTGATGCTCGAAAAGGAGGAGAAGTTCGAGGAAGCGATTTCTACATTCAAGAAAATCCTCGCGGTCAATCCGGAAGCGAAAGACGCTTGGTACGAGCTTGGGTATTGCCTGGACTTCATGGACCGCCTGGAGGAGTCAGTAAAGTGTTATGACGAGCATCTGAGCCGGGATCCGTTCAATTTCAATGCCTGGTACAATCGCGGGATTGTCCTCAACAGGAGGGGAGAATATGAGAAATCCATCCATAGCTATGAAATGGCATTGGCCATCAACGAGGTTTTCCCTTCCGCGTGGTACAACATAGGAAACGCCTATGCGAACCTTGGAAAACTCGATGATGCCATTAATTGTTTCAAGACCACTCTGAAATACGAACCCGCCGATGTGCCTGCCTGGCACAATCTGGCGAATGCTTACGAGGAGCTCAGTCGATTCGAGGATGCGATATTTGCTTTTACGAATGCCATCAAGCATGATGCGAATCATTCTGAATCCTATTTTGGCCGCGGATGCTGCTGGGATGCCCTCAACAAGCCCAAAAAGGCCCTCGCCGACTACAAAAAGGCGTTGACGATCACCAGTGATTATGCCGAGCTTTGGTACGCCCGTGCCGATGCCGAGTATAACCTTGGGAAACACGACGAATGCATCGAAAGCTACAAGATGGTACTCAAGCTTGACCCGTCGAACGCCGAGGCCTGGTACGACTACGGCGACACGCTGTGTGAGATGGGCATGTTTTTCAAAGCGCTCGAGGTACTGGAAGAGAGCATCAAACTCTCACCGAAGTTTGGCCCATCCCATTACAGCCGCGGGAAGGTGCTCCTGATGCTCGGAGACACCGAGGGAGCCATCGAGTCGATGAAGACGGCTTTCGAATTCGAGCCGGAACTGAAAGAACTGTTTAAGTCAGAATTTCCCGGATTCAGACGGCCTTTCAGCCGCATCCTGAAGAAGTAAACACGTTGCCCGAGCACCTCGCGCCCGACTACAGATTTTTGGCGATCATCGGGCACCCGATCACGCATTCCCTCTCACCGCTCATGCACAACAGCGCGTTTCAAGCGCTCAGCCTCCCTTTTCTTTATGCGATGTACGATATCGGACCCGAGGACCTTTCAAAAGCGGTGCAGGATCTGAAAACTCTCGGCTTCCTGGGCTACAATGTCACCATCCCCTACAAACAAGCCATCATCCCGTATCTCGACGGTGTTGATGAGAACGCCAAAACAATCGGCGCCGTGAACACCGTCGTCATATTGAAGAAAAGGGCGATCGGGTACAATACCGATGTGCTCGGTGTCGTGCGAGCACTCGAGCCCTTCAAGGGTCGCTTTGCTGGAAAACCAGCTCTCGTACTCGGCGCTGGAGGTGCGGCGCGAGCTGCGGTATTTGCCCTCCACACATTTCTCAACGTAAGCGACATAACGATTGCGGCTCGATCGAAAGAAAAAGCATCCTCGATTGCCGGAGACTTCAAGATAAAAAACGCCAGGATTGTCAACTTTGCGCAAGAGGAAATCAATTCATCCGTTTCTCGTTGTTCGCTCATCGTCAACACGACACCGATGGGAATGCATCCGCTCGTTGATGCATCTCCCCTCTCCGATGATGCGCCGCTGAAAAGCAGCCATGTCGTTTTCGACTTGATTTACAGGCCTCTTGAGACTAAATTGTTGCGGCACGCCAACAAAGTTGGAGCTACGGTTGTCGGAGGTCTGGAAGTACTCATCCAACAAGGTGCGGCAGCTTTCGAGATTTGGACAGGAAAAAAGATGCCGATCAAAGAAGTAAGAGAAGTTCTTGAAAAAGAACTGACGAAGAAGCAATAGCCGAGCAATGCTATCACTCGAAATCCAGCAGAAACATCACATACTCAAGTCGATCCTTGAAGAAATGGGCAGCGTTGCCATTGGCTTTTCAGGTGGAATCGACAGCACTTTGCTTATACGGGTTGCGACGGATGTGCTCGGAGACAATGCTCTTGCCGTCATTGGTAAATCTGAAACCTATCCAACTCGAGAGTTCGAAGAAGCAATTCTTCTTGCCGAGTCGTTTGGATCGCGATATCGTGTCGTCAATACCGAAGAAACTGATGACTTGAAATTCAAGGAAAACCCGCCGGACCGCTGTTACTTCTGCAAAAAAGAGCTTTTCAGCAAGCTGCATTTGATTGCGCAGGAGGAGGGAATTCGCTGGATCGCCGACGGAACCATTACAGACGACCTGGGCGATTTTCGCCCTGGAATGCGTGCGAAATCGGAACAACAAGTAAGATCTCCGCTGCTTGAAGCAGGATTCTCAAAAAGCGATGTCCGCACTTTAGCACGCGAGCTGGCAATTCCAACCTGGGACAAACCTTCGTTTGCATGCCTCTCATCCCGATTCCCGTATGGCTATGGTATCACAAAGGAGAACCTCATGAAAATCGATTCCGCCGAATCCTTCATGCGCGACAGTGGATTTCGCTTTTTCCGCGTTCGACACCACGACGACAAAACTGCCCGCATTGAAATCGGCAAGCAGGATTTTCACCGCATATTCGACGACAAACTGCGTGAGCAAATCGTGGAACGGTTTAAGAGTCTGGGCTTTGTTTACGTGACACTCGATTTGCAGGGGTATCGAACGGGCAGCATGAACGAAGTTCTCAGCGATGAGCAGAAGCAAGTTTACGTAGAACTGGGCAAAGGAACATAAGTCTTTTCAGTTGAGCCCTGTGCCGCAACGAAAGCCCACGCCCAAAAGACCTGAAGGCAGACATAGAAAATAATAACGCAATACTGCGTTATTCCACGAGTTCCGACGCCATGCGCTCAGCACTACGTGCCTCGCGGCGTCGGAACGTGGCGCGGGCTTCGCCCTCAGTTGTGCAAACGCATTCGCTTCGCGACTGCGCACAACATCGGGAAGCACGGCAATTCGTGCGTTTGCGAGCACTTCACAAGAAACGTTCGTGTTCGCACGCACTGCGTGCTTCCCACGCCACGTTAGGCGAAACCGCACACTCTGATTATGAATCAACGACTACCAACGCTATGGAAGCATCTGCCGACAGCCGCATCGGTTGCCGTCGGGATCGTTCCAATCATCATACTCGTCCTGTGGTGTGATGTATCTCGAAAGGTCATCGGCAGAGGTGCTTTGGCTTATGCGGTTGGTGCGGTGGGGATTAAACTGCCGTTATACCACATGCTCGTCGCCAAGGTTCTTCACAAGAAACTGTCCAACAAATCGCTTGCAATCTCACAAGGAGCCATATCAGCCTTCTCTGAGCTTGGGGCAGCCTTGGGGGTTTTTTTCTTTGTGGTACCCGATCTGACATTTGTCGAGCTCATCGGATTTGGTATTGCAGCTGGGTCAGTGGAAGCTATCATACTGCCTTTTATGAAGAACCCCCTTGAAGGGACTCCGCTGGAAACACACGCGGAGGAGACAGGCAAGAAAGCGTCCGAGAACATATCGATTCAATGGCTGGGGGTGGCCG
>JANOGR010000097.1:0-14305 GCA_031406095.1 Ignavibacteriales bacterium | reverse complement strand
GAATTCCTTGAGTTTGCCCAGGTCTTTGCCGATGGGCCATCCGTTTTCGATGCCGATACATGCCACCAGTTTGCCGCTTTTGTTGATCCGCACGACGTCGTCCGCCGTATAGGCAAGCTCGATTTTATCCGGATACATTGTTTCCGTCATTCGGTGAATCGCGTCAAATTTGTTGACAGCTTGTTTGTAAGCAGAGTCGTATCCGGCAGGAGTCCGGTCCCCCTGCCCAACATACACAATGAAAAACCCGGCCTTCAGCCCCCCTTCTTTCATCTTGCCAAGCGTGAGCTGGCGTTTGTTCTCAGGGCTTCCCGGGTCGTCCTTCTCCGTGGCAAAGTTGGACGAAATGTCGTCATGGGTATCGATTGTGATAACCCGGTCGTGGATGGCACGCGCCCTGGCGATCAGTTCGTCTTCTTTTTGCCTGTCCGTCGGTTGCTGTGCGAAGAGCGGAATCGCGAGGAAGCCCAGCAAAGCGGCGGTGAGCGCGCCTTTTTTCATTGTGTTTCTCCTGGTTGAAGGTTGAGAATTTCTGATTTGGTAATCTGGCTCTCAACATACCTATTCAACTTCGCCAAATCAAGCTAATGCGCGTATTTCCCAGTGCCTCAGGAGCAGAGCTGTTAAGATGGGTGAACGAGAGATCCTTCCGAAGGTCGTGTCGAGACTTCCGAAGTCTACCTCAGAATTCTGTTGAGACTTCGGAAGTCCTTCCGGGAAAACCTTCGGAAGGGCTAGAACAACCGTTTGAGCGAGAAGCTTCTTGCCGCAAACTCGTTCAACCAATCTTCGAGCATATTCTTATCGAGACGAAGAATACCCTCTTTGGTCACCTGCTTTGGAGGAGGAATAAGGGTTGCAAAACGGTCGTACACGCTTTCCCGTGCCGGTTCATCCACGCGCTGGAGTAGGTGCCACAAAGTGATGGCATCAACATTGGCGGCATTCTGAAGAATAAGTTCTACAGACTTTGCACTGCCTTTTTCGAAGTCGAATTGTCGCAACGCTTTCCGCATGACCTCTGAAGAAAAGTCCGAGTACGGCGTTCCCGGACCAAAGCCGCGCCGGGTCTCGCACATCGCACCGGTCGGCACAAAGGATTCCTTTCCGTCAGACTCCAAAGATACTTCCCCGCTTGTCACGTGAATGGTGCCGTTGCCGGACTCGTTCACAAAGAGGTCGTACGAGCAGCCAAGGTCTACAGCCGTGCCGGAGGGTGTCTCGACGATAAAGATGCGCGGTGGAGCTGAAACCCAGGCGGACATTTGTCCCTGAGTCATCTCGAGCCTGTGCTCTGTTTCCCGCGTGGCGACCAAACGCAGCCGGCTGTTCGGTCCAATTTCCGCATGCCCGATGTCGGCGATGGTGAGCTGGGCGCGGGAAAAGGAGTCAGTTTTGAGCCAATCACCCACGGCAAGCTGGCCGCCGAGGGTCAGGTGCTGGTCACCGATTGTTGGCGTTCCTTCAAGCCGTGCCACTTCCCAGGCTCGGGGGCTTGGGCGGGAGACGAGCCAAAAGCCGCCAACTGCAACAACTAAAGCAGCGGCAATGCGGGTGGAATAGCGGACCCAAGAATTGTATTCAAAGCCCCAACGACCACTTCTGTGAAATGCGGATGGCAACGGAATGAGTTTCGGCTCTTGAGGCCCAAGCATCGGAGCGATTCTGCTCCAAAGTTCACGCGACGGTTCGATCGCCCCTGCGAGGCCTTGTGTCTGTTTTAACAAGTTGTCGAGTTTCTGCATCTCACGAGAGCACGGTTCGCACGTTTGCAGGTGTTTTTCAACCTCACTTTGTTCTTCTACGCTCAACGAATGGTCGGCGTAGTCATTGAGTCGGTCAAGAATTTCTGTGTGGTTCATTGGTTCAATACCTCCATCAGGAGCTTCCGGGCTCGGTGCAGTTGAGCTTTACTTGTTCCAACGGCCAGGCCGAGCTGCTCTGCGATTTCTTGGTGCTTGTAGCCTTCAATATCATGCAAAACAAAAATCGTGCGCGCTTGCGGCGGTAAGTTTGCTATCGCATGTTCGAGGTCGACATTTTCGCCCGGAGAACCTGAGTTCTGCGCACGGTCGAAGATTGTGAGGTCCTCCACGACCGTGACACGCGCTTCTCGTCGTTTTTCCGTACGAAAGTGGACGAGAACGACATTCACAGCGAGTCGGTGGAGCCACGAAGAGAACGCAGCTTCGCCGCGGAAACTCGGCAGCATTTGCCACGCTCGCACAAACACGTCTTGTGTGAGTTCCTCGGCTTTTGGCCCGTTTGCCAGTATGCGAACACACACCGCATACACCCGGCCTACATGCTCGCGATACAAGTGCTCGAAGGCTTTCCGGTCGCCTTGCTGAGCCCTTGCCACCGTGTCCGTCAGACCGATAATCGGTTTTTGGGCGGGCGGTTGGTTCATTGTAAGACGCTCGGCGAGCATGAGTGTGGCATTTTCTCAATCAATAGGATTCCGGACGCTGGTGAATGGTTTGAACCACTGTAGAAGTCTAACTTTTCGCCGGAAGAGCGGGGATACAAAGTCAGACTTCTTACCCGATTCGGTAAGCCTTCCGAAGGTTTTCGCGTTGAGACTTCCGAAGTCTACATCAGAATTCAGTTGAGACTTTGGAAGTCTTTCCCGGAAAAACTTCGGAAGGATGGGGTTGGCGATGGCGGTCAATCCAGTAAGCCCAGAGGACGAGCAGCCAGCCTGCATTGCCGCCGATGGCGACCACATTGATACTCGGCGGTGGGGGACCCAGTATGTTCGCCGCGTACATCACGGCGAAAAAAGCAACAAGCGTCCACAGGCTGTAGGTCCCGATACGGTCTTTTGCAACCGTGGAACGAACATATAAAGCCACGCCGGCGATGAACATTGCGGACTCGATCAGCACAGTGCCGGAAAGGGAATTCCACAAGCCGAGTCCAACCTTGGTTCCCGATCCAAAGCCGAGAGGCATATCGGGTTTATGGGTGATGAAATCGAGTATCCAGTGGCTGAACACGCAGAGGCCGGCGACAATGGCGCCGAGTTTATACTTGCGCAGGAAAAAATACAGTCCGCCAAAACCAACCGACCATAAAAGCAAGCCGAGGAGACTGTGTGAAATTGGATAGTCATAGAGATCGAGCGGCGTTACAACAGTGATTCCGGGCTCAATCCGCGCGTGCTCAATGCCCAGCAGCAGAAATACGGGCCAAAGCACATCCGCCCATTGAACGGCGATGAACAATGTGCCGAGAGAGGTTTGCGGGGCGGCTTTCTTGGCAGCGAACGCAACAGCAAAATGTCCGATAAACATTGTGCACTCCTATTTCATGTTACTGGAAGATAAGAGTTCCGCCGAAAAAGGCCAAACGAATACAAAGAGCTCTGAGCCCCGAAAACAAAAAAGGCGACCGAAGTCGCCTTTTTTGAAGGGTTTCTCATTGAACCTAGCTGTTGTCTTTCGACCCATCCTTATTATTATCCTTGAAAACCTTAATGGTGTTTTTCAAGTTCTCGTCGATAACGCCTTCGCTGTTCGGGTCAATAGGGTCTACCAGTATCCCAGTCGAATTCGTGAACCAGTTTGCCGAGCTGATCAGCATTGTGCTGTTGGCGGCAATGGATGATTCAGAGACAACCAACGCCGGCGTCAAATCGATTTTCTGTTTTGCATCAACCTTCGAACGGTACGTAAACGCTTGCGGAGCAACGCCGGTTTTGTACACCGTACCGTTGATTATGATACTGTATCGCTGTCCGGCTAGAAAATCGGCGAATGCCGCCCTTTCCGCCAGAGGGAGGAGCGCAACTTCTGTGCTCTCCACGCGATGAACGTCGAATTCAATTCTGCTGTAGCTGCCGAACGGAACGTCTTTTACGCTCACATTTTGCATGGCCCCGGAAAGATTGAGCTCCAATATCACCGGCTCGCTTTTGAAATTCAAGCTATCAGCAGTAGTCTTGAACTTGATATCCCGCAGGACAAATCGAGCCCTGGAAATAACGACGGAATCAACAGCCATGCCACCGAGAGCCTTCGAGAGTCCAAATTTAGGTGTGACCGCAGATTTCGTGTAAACAGATGCCAGCGACAGTGTTCCGGATGTGGAAGGGTCGGTGCTCTTACTGCAGCCCATCCATGCGACGGACAGGGCGATAACAAAAATAAGAACTGCGAACAAAGACTGCTTTTTCACAAAGGATACCTCCATATTAGTTGAACATGAGTGAGTGAAGATTTTCTTTCTTGATTTAAGACGATTTTTTGGATTCTGTCGAAATAAACTTCACGATAGTATACGCCGAAATATTGCGGAGAGTCATGACACTACGCACAGATGAGATGCACGGATGGAGAAAAAGATTCTGTTGAAAAACTCAACACCAATTTTTCCGAATGCAGAATCCAGAATGATTCCTGAGTTGTGATGAAAAAGGCAACAGTAACGCCTGTGATCGTTGCTGTTAAGGGAAAAACGAGTGAGGTTAGGTGGAGTTCTGCGAAAAGAGGTTGAAAGATGGTTCAGTAGTCAGTGAACCGTTTCATTCTTGGTTCATCGCGTTATTTCATTCGTGCGACCTGCAAAATCCTCACCGGCGGCATGATCGCCTGTCCATCGGCGCGGGCCGCGTTGATGCGTTTGACAACATCCATACCCTGAACGACCTTGCCGAATGCGGCGAATCCCTGTCCATCCGGATTCCGTTTGCCTCCAAAATCGAGCGAAGGAAGGTCGCGCACGCAAATGAAAAATGACGATGTTGCGCTGTCTGCACTGGTGCGCGCCATTGAAATGACGCCGGCAGTATGATATTTTCCGGTGAGGCTTGTTCGTTCCAGGACAATCGGCGGGAAGGAGAAGTTCTCTTTCCATGGATGGGCGCCCGCCTGAATGACTTCAATTGGAACATCTTTTCTCACCTCGTTGTCTTCCCTTACCGTCCGATAAAATGAACCACCGTTGTAAAACCCGCCGTCGACATATCTCAAGAAGTTGGCGACGGTGATCGGTGCTTTATCGGGAGAAAGCTCAACCAGGATATCGCCGACCTCCGTTTCAATGCGCACTTGCTGGGCAAGGCAGAGAGGCAACGAAATCAGAGCGAACAAAAATGTGACCATAAGTGGTTTCATGTTATCTTCCTCAGTTCATGATTGTTGAACATGACGTTCCTCAAGCTCCTCGATAGTACGAGGCCAATCGTCCTTCAACAGCCGCGACAGTGACCGGTCGGCCAGGATTCTACCTCCCGTTTGACAACGCGGGCAATAGTTACACTCATTCGCGGCGTAGACGATGCGCTGCACTTTCGTGCCACACGCGGGACATGGTTTTCCGAATTTTCCGTGAATCGCCATTTCCTTGTGAAACGCAGTAACTTTCTCAGGGAACGATGCGCCGGATTTGACTCGAAGACGGTCGATCCATTCCCGCAGGACAATTCTCGAGGACTCGAACAGTCTGCCGATTTCTTCATTGGATAGTTTTTGACTGAGCAAAAGAGGAGAGAGTCTTGCCCGGTGCAGGATTTCGTCCGAATATGAGTTGCCTATCCCGCTGAACAATCGGGGGTCCGTGAGAGTACGCTTGAGTGTGTGGTTTTCCCGCTTAAGCGCTTCGCGAAACTGTTCCACTGTGGAATCGAACACCTCGATGCCGCCGCGGTTAAACCGAGTGAGGTTTTCGGAGCCACTCACGCAGTGCAACGATGCCCGTTTCTTCGTGCTTGCCTCGGTGAGATGCAGCGAACCAAGAGGAAACTCGAACGCAGCCAGGCCAACTTTGCCTGCCGGTTTCGAACCGGGTTTCTTCCAATGGAATCGACCTGCTATCATCAGGTGAAAAACCAGAAACAGTGAATCCTCCAAATCCCAAACAATTTGCTTGCCGATTCTCCTTAATCCGACGACTCTTTTTCCTTCCGCGAGATGAAGCGGTGGATCAACGCTTCTGAGAAGAAACGGACTTACGAGCCGGATTTTTTGGAGCGGTTGGCCGACAATTCGTGATTGAAGAGCTTCGATGTAGATTGTCACGTCTGGAAGTTCCGGCATGATTTTTCATTTCAGGGCTGAGATCGAACAAACAAGCCGATGTGGACTTCTGATTCGGTCAGGGCCTCGAAGTTTTTATCGAGATCTCGATACTCTTTCTGATGGACATGTTTGAATTCTTCATATTCTTCCTTTGAAGTCCATTCGTCGACAGTCAGGTATTCACCGTTCGCATCCTGATACAGCTCCGTCTTGACGAATCCTTTTCCCTTTTTAAAGAACCGAACCCAATCTCCCTCGGGCCCGTAGGCTTTTTCGAACTCTGTCTCGCGTCCTTTCTTTACCCGGAACTTCCAAAGAATGATAAAGGAATCACTCACCGATCGAGCGCCCCGGCGTCGAGCTTCAGAATTGTTTGAAGCAACACGTTTGCCCCGTTCGCCATATCTTGCGGCTTTGTAAACTCCTTGGGTGAGTGACTGATTCCCCCCACGCTCGGTACGAAGATCATTCCTGTGGGGGCAATCCGGGTCATGTCCTGTGCATCGTGTCCTGCCCCGCTCGGCATGTGCTTCAAGGTGAGCCCCAGCGACCTGGCCGATTCGGCAATGATGGAACGCATCGGCTCGTCCGTAGGTGCAGGGATGGATGTTGGCTCGACCAGCGTGAACGTAAAGTGCGTTCCGGTCCTTTGCTCGATCGATCTGACTTCTGCCTGAATCATCTCGAACAACTGGTGGATCCTATCGGCAGAAAGGTCACGGAGCTCGAGGCTCGTTGTGACTTTTCCCGGAATGACGTTGAGCGCTCCGGGTTCAGCGTTGATTCTGCCCACAGTGCCAACGTGTCGCCCCGGGATGTCCGTGACGATTCTGTTAACAGCGAGAACATACTGTGCCGCTGCCAGAAGCGCATCTTTTCGTTTGTTCATCGGTGTGGTGCCGGCATGGTTCGCAAAGCCCTCGATGGTCACGTTCCACCAGTTGATCCCGACGATCCCTTCAACGATGCCAATGCTGACCTTTTCAGCGTCCAGTGTTCCGCCTTGTTCAATGTGCAGCTCGATGAACGCTTTCACGTCGCCTTTCTTTCGCGCGGCATCTTTGATTTTTTCCGGATTGCCTCTGATAAATCGGATGCCCTCGCGTACCGTTTTTCCGCTGTGCGTTACGACGCTCATGGCTTCGTTCGGCAATTCTCCAATCATTCCCCTGCTTCCTACGAGGCCGCCCTCTTCATCGGCAAACACAACGACTTCGATCGGATGTCGGACTGCGATCTTGTTTTCAAACAAAACCTGAGCGCATTCAATGGCTCCGATGACGCCGACATCGCCGTCATAGTTGCCGCCGCTCGGCACGCAGTCGATATGTGAACCAAAGAGAATAGGAGGGAGCTTCGAGTCGGTTCCTTCGCGTCGGCCGATGATGTTGCCTGCCGCATCGATACGGACACTCAACCCCGCTTCCTTCATCAGGGTCATCACATAGTCGCGTCCTTGAACATCGGCATCGCTGAAGGCAACGCGTTGGTTGCCTGATGGGCTTTTGCCAAACTCTGCCATCTTGAGAATTCGTTGTTCGATCCTCTGGGAATTCACTCTCAGTTTCTGAGCGGAGCCAGTAGTTTGAGCCAAGGCCGACCACACAACGACCGGCAGAAGAGCCAGAATTCTAACCGCGGAGGTCAATCTTTCATTTTTCCAATTTTCCATTTATCCATCAATCCCAATGATTTTACTTCGTGTTTTTATAAACCACTCCTTCTTTCATCACAAACACAACTCGTTTGAGGGCGTCGATTTGTTCCAACGGGTTTCCGTCGACAGCGATGATATCGGCGTATTTGCCCGGCTCAATTGTTCCGATGTCTTTTTCCATCCGAAGGAGCTCGGCCCCGCGGAGGGTCGCGCTTCGGATTGCATCGAGAGGCTTCATCCCGTATTCGACCATTTTCAGAAACTCGCGCACCGACGTTCCGTGCTCGTAAGCGCCGACATCCGTGCCAAACGCGATCTTCACGCCCATTTTCATGGCTTTTTGGAATGTTTCTTTATGCCGCGCAATTATTTTTCTCTGCAATTCCGTTGTTTCAGATTCGTTGTCGGGAATGTACGTGCCAAGAGTCGGACACCAGAATGTTCCTTTTTCCACCATGAGTTTCAGCGTTTCATCGTCGAGCAGCATGCCGTGTTCAATGGAACGCACACCGCCCAAAACAGAGTTCCTGGCACCGGGACCGCCGTATGCATGGGCTGCGACGTCTTTTCGCCAACGTTTGGCTTCGTTGACCACAGCTTGAACGTCCTCCAGCGAAACCTGATTCACGGGTTCGAGCGTGACCGGATCCACATGCCGCATTGTTCCCGTTGCATACAGTTTGATCCAATCTGCGCCGTATTTTACCTGTCGCCGTATCTCGGTTATCATCGCGTCACGGGAGTCAGTGAGGGAGGCGGGGTCAGGAACCTGGATGTCAGGATTGAGGCCGGTGTTGTTCATATGGCCCGCTGTAATGGTCAACGACAGCGTTGAAACAAATAGACGTGGCCCAGGAACAATTCCCTTATTGATCGCGTCGCGAAGTGCTACGTCGGCAAAACCGGCACCTTCGCTGTCGAGGTCGCGCATCGTTGTAAAACCAGCTTCTAGATCCTTTTTCGCTCCCGCGACACCTTGAATGGCCCGGAATGCCTGCGATTTCGAAATCACCGGCGGAAAACCGCGCTCGTCTTCGGGCTGAAGCAGCTCGTGCGTGTGACAATCGATGAGTCCGGGAAGAATTGTCCTGGAAGTCAGATCGATAATCGTAGCATTTGATGGAACCGGAAGATTCGGCCCGACAGCTGTGATCCTCCCGGCCTCCACAAGAATTGTCTGGTTGGATAAAACGGAGCCTGTCTTGGGGTCAATGAGTTTGCCTGCCTTTATCGCAATCATTTGACAGAAGAGGACAGAGGGAATAAGGAAAAAACCCAACATATGGAGCAGACGAGTGATCATGAGCATTTCTCCGGTTGTGAAGTTCTTTGAGATGGAAACGGCAAGGAGATGCTGCCGACTTTTCAACTGCTCAACAATCGCCTGAAATTTTCACAAGTGCAAGTGCTGCGGATGGTGGAGTATTTGAAAAACCAAACGAAGGACCGGCTGAATTGCCCGCCTTTTGCTAAAGCAGTTGTTTGAGCGCGTCGTATTTCGACCGGCTGACGGGAAGCTGAGTGCCATCCTTGAGGATCACGACATGGCTGTCCTTTGAATAGGGCTCGATTCTTGCCAGGCACTCCACGTTGACGATGAACGACCGATGAATTCGCAGAAAACGGGCCGGGTCGAGCATTGTTTCCAAGTCGCTGAGCCGCTGGTGTTTCAGGTGTTTTTTCTCGTCCGATTGAATGGAAATGTAATCATCCTGCGCTTCGACATAGTCAATTTTTTCGACGGGGATAATATGCACTTTGGATCCCTCACGTACAAGCACTCGTGCGATCGGTTTTTCTTTGGTACGAGCTTCATCGAGCACTTCTATTAAACTCCGGTCGTATTTCTTTGAAGCCTGGGTTCGGGCTCTTGAAAGGGCTTCTTCAAACCGATCCTTGCTGAACGGCTTGAGCAAGTAGTCGATGGCGTGTACTTCGAAAGCTTTCAGTGCAAAATGGTCGTGTGCGGTTACAAAAATGACGGCCGGACGATGTTCGACAAGCTCGAGCACTTCAAAGCCGTTCAACTTCGGCATTTGAATATCCAAAAACAAAAGGTCCGGCTTCATTTCGGTGATGATTTTCACGGCTTCGAACCCGTTTGAACATTCGGCAGAAATCTCGATGTCCGGGTGTGCAACGAGATGTTCACGGACGATCGCTCTTGCCAGTTCTTCGTCGTCAACGATCACAGCACGAATCTTTTCCGGGGATTTCATGGCCGTTGTTCCATCGCCGGCAACTCCAGTTCAACGTTGAATTGCCCGTTCTTCCCGGTCACATCAACCCTGCCGTCATTCCCGTACAGGTTCGAAAGCCGATGTTTTACATTCAGCAGTCCAATTCCATTTCCCGGCGATTTTTTCTGGTCTGCATCGACTGGATTCCTGACGCTGATGCTGAGGTGTGAGCCCCGACGTACGGCCTCCAACTGGATGGTTCCGCCGTCCACAAGCTGTGAAATGCCATGTTTGATCGCATTTTCGATGAGTGGCTGAAGCATAAGAGGAGGCACGGAACAATTCTCAGTGCCCTGGCCGATGGAGAAATCGACTTTGAGCCGGCTGCCAAACCGGATCTGCTCGATCGAAAGGAAATTCTTTATGAGCTCAATTTCTTCGCTGAGAGAAATCCGTTCCATCGCTCCCAGCTTCAAACTTTTTCGAAGGAATTCGCCCAGCAGGATGCACATCGTGCGGGCCGCGGACGGATCCTGTGTCGTCAACGCACTGATGGAATTCAAACTGTTGAACAAGAAATGCGGGTCGATTTGCGCCCTGAGCGCCCTCAGCTCGGCTTCGTGCGCAAGGACTTTGAGTTCCAGCGCCCTGCGCTCGGCGTTGCGGGAGACTTCGAATGCGATCAGCAAGTAATGCACCGCCGTTGTCAGGAGATACAGAAGTACGCCCGCTCCAAAAAGAATCGGATAGGTCGATTTGAACTGCTCAACCGCCTCCGGCAAGGAGAAGAAATAAGCCACTCCCATTGAAAGCCCCCTTGCCAGAATAAGCCAGAGAGAGCTTGAGATCACGGACGAAAAAACTGTAACAACGGCAATGCGAAGAAACCCCGTGCTCTCTAACGGGAGGCTCCTGCTCGTGTACCATGAAGCGAGGCTCATGAAGGCATAGACAAATGCCAACGGCATGGAAATCAGCAGCGATGTTGTCCAGTCGAGTGCAGGGAGGAAAGGCAAGGCAAGCAAAATTCCGACAAATACCCAGGCAGACAAGTAGATAAAGAGTTTTTTTTTGTCGGCGAGAATAGGGTGCATGCCTAGTTGCCTATTTCGATTCCGCCCATGATCGCATAGCCTTTGACAATGAGCCGCTTGGAAGTATCCTTCGGAGGCTTCGTTTTGTCTTCAATGCCGCCCATGATCGGCAGGCCTTGTACATTCACGCCCCAATCCTCGGGAACTTTTAGAGAAACTCCGCCCCAGAAGGCAAACACATCTATCACTGCCTCACCGTCCTTGATGGATGCGCCCCGCAAATCTACTTCACATCCGCCCATGATGGCCGTCATCTCGCCGCCGACAAAATTCTGGGAATTGTTTGTCCGCTCGAACCCGCCCATGAATGCGAACAGGTTCATGAAGGAATCGCCATCGCCCGAATGTTGCTTGTCGGCGGAAAGCCTGTAGCGGGCAGTGGTCCGCCAGATGAGGCTTCCTCCAAACAAAACGAGCAGCAAGGGCCAATAATCCCGAAATCGAAAACGAAGAACTTCGACGTTGTTGAGCAGGAACAGGAGCCCTACAATCGTAATGAGGATTCCTGAGTTGCGGTCGGATCCGCCCCGCGATTGAAACATTTTCGAGAGCCCGAAAATGACCACGAAGACGGGCCAAAATCGCAAGTATTCGCGGGATTCAATCAGGTCGAAATTGTCGAGCGTCAGCGTTATGCCGATAAAGATCACGATCAGTCCCAGGATCAACTGGGCGCTCATACGAAACGGTCTAGTTTCCATGGGGAACCTCACTTTCGGGAGATATCGAGGCGTTTTGCACGGTCGATTTGTACACCATGGCCGTTCCCCAGCCGATGATCAGGATGGGCCAGGAATCGTGCCAGCCGAGTCCGAAGACGTGAAAAATAGAGATGAACATCCAGGCTCCGAGAAAGAGCAGCCAATAGCCCTTCCCGCGCTGGTAGCGTGTTTGTGCCTGAAAGATTTTGCTCAAGCCGAGCGCAACGATGATGAGCGGCCAGAACTTCCAGATTGGCCCTACATCGAGCACATCGAAATTGTTGAGCAGCATGATCGCGCCGACCGCTGCGAGAATAATTCCGACGATCAGTTGCGATTCAAATTTTACTCTTTGTTCCATGTGGCCTCCTAATGGTTATTCTTTTGTTACAAAGATACACCCATCAAGAGGAATTGTTACGCACTTTTCGGTGAACGGAGGCGTGGAGTCGGTGAAAGCGGGGAAAAGGCCTACAGGGTGTTGAAAAAGGCATGCACTACCGAAAAAAGTGATGTCAGGACTTTCGTCCTGACACGTCAGCGCCTGATTCTTAGAAATTATGCTTGTTAGCGTCAGGAGGAAACTCCTGACGCCACCGCAGAACCAGTTTTTTAGCAACCTTCTAGTTTCCAACGAGTCGGTTGTATTTTTTTAGCGCAGCCTTAAGCCGGCCATGTGGAAGGGCGTAGACTTTGTTGCCATCGCGCCCCACCATGTCTTCAGCGGCAACCATGGCATTCACGATTGCCTCCTGAGTTGCCTGCACGGTGGCGTTGAACAAGGCGTTGATGCGATCGTTCGGAACCATCGACAAAGAAACGAGTCCCGAATCTTTCGACGCGTATGGGTTCCCTGTGGAAAACGCGATGAAGATATCGCCCGATGAGTTTTCGCCCCGCCCGCCCACAATGCCGATTCCGAGAGCAATACGAGTGGCAATCCGTTTGAGCTGGTGCGGGAGCAGCGGCGCGTCTGTTGCAGCCACAACAATGATCGATCCGGATCCCTCCCCGGGTTTGCCGCGTTCGGGAGTCAGATCGGGGATCTCTCTCCCGACGGGAACGCCTGCAATCGACAGGTTCTGCCTCCCTCCATAATTTGCTTGAACAAGCACTCCAACGGTGAAACCCCCGGCGCGGGCATCAAGTTTTCTCGATGAAGTTCCAGTGCCGCCTTTGAACCCGTGGGCAATCATGCCCGTTCCGCCTCCGACATTCCCTTCGGCAATTTTGCCGGACGTTGCACCGTCGAGAGCCTGGAACGCATGCTCTTTTTTCACATGGAACCCATTGATGTCGTTGAGGAACCCATCCCATGTTTCGGCGACCACCGGCAAACTCAGATCTCCTGTGTAGCCCTCGCGCGGGCTTTTCTTCACGAGCCATTCGATGACGGCGTCGCGCACGATCCCGACACTGTGAGTGTTCGTGATGCACACCGGGCCTCCGAGAAATCCTGATTCCTGTACCCATGTCGTGCCGGTCATTTCGCCGTTGCCGTTGAGTGTGAACCAAGCTGCAAAGACAGCATCAGTCGAATTCTTGCCGCGGGGGAGAATCGCCGTAACGCCGGTTCGAACCGGTCCCCTTCCAGCCACAAGCTTCCCGTTTCCCGAAATGAGCGTCGTGTAACCGACTTCAAGGCCGGCCACGTCGGTGATGGCGTTGTTCAGTCCCGGTGTCCCGTCAAAGGGAATGCCTAAATCGCGTGCGCGGGGCTTCTGTGAAAAAACGGTGGAAACAACAAGCGCGATGAGTATGAGAACCCGGAGCATGGTGGTGGTCATATGTCCTCCTGGAATGAATGTTTTGTGTCGGGAAGATCCTTGGGCGTGTCGATATCGATGGATCCTTCAGGAAAAGGCACTGCAACAACGTCATTTCTGTGCTTCATGATAACCTGTTTTGCTCCGCGGTCTCCCGCCAAGTTCTCGAGCTCGTCGAAAAGTTTCCGATCGAAAAGAGCCGGGACACCGAGGGAGTTTTCGTATTCACATGCAACAATGAGTTTCTTCGTTTTCTCGAATTTCTCCATCATTCTGTTGAGCAGTTGCGACGTTATGTAAGGCTGGTCGCAAAGGACAACCAACAAAGCCCCGGTGGTTCGGTCGAGATTCTTGATTGCAAAGCGAAGAGAAGAGCTGATTCCGGAGTTCCAGTCCAGGTTAAGAATCGTGCGAAGGCGAAGGCCGTGAAGCTGGTGTCTCAACAATTCAGCGTAGGCTCCCAGCACAACGTATACTTCGCCCGCGTTCGATGATGCGCAAATTTCAGCAAGGTGTCGGAGGAGCGAGCGTCCTTGAAACTGGATAAGCTGTTTGGGTCGTCCAAAGCGAATCGATGCACCGGCGGCGAGGAGAGCGATGGATGTAGTGGATTTTGTCATTGCCTATGTTCTCGACCTCCCCAGCCTTGAGATTGCTGGACGCCTCCTTGTCAAGGAGTTGAAAAGAGCGGGCGAGTGCTCGCAGCTGTGCAACACAGCGCTTTTTTCGAAAAGATATTCTCTTGGCTGCATTCTGTGTGGTCGGCGTGAACGCCGACCTACCCACTTTCTTATTTAGTCTCCACCAAGTAAAAAGAAATATCCAAGTGTTTTACCTTTCCGTTTATTCCAAAAAAAGAAACCCGGTAGGTCGTCCTTCAGGACGAC
>JANOGR010000028.1:0-20708 GCA_031406095.1 Ignavibacteriales bacterium | reverse complement strand
CCGGAGATTCAAAGGATGTGCTCCCAACCCTCAGGCAAACCTATGCCAATTACTTCCATCTCTACCTCGTCGACGGCGATCATACTTACGAAGGAGCGTTGAGAGACATGGTGAATGGTTTGCCGCTGATGAAACGGCGTGGAATTATTACAGTTCACGACATCGATACCGGCGTCACGGTTGCGGAAGCGACTCCCGACCATCCCTCGCCGGTTTATGAGGCTTTTATGGACTTCATCTCCAAGAACAAGTTCAAGTACTACATGTTCAAATTCATTAGAAAGCACCTCGGGATCATTCAAGTCGACTAAGACGACTTCTGCTCCCCCAGCTTCGCGCTCGTAAACACGAGACCGGCCATAAACCACCACTCAAGGCAGTTGGCAAAGGTTCCGTAATAGTTCTGAAAGAAACCGCCGATAAGGAACCCGAGAATCGTCAGCATGGAGCCCAGTGCGAGGGCCCTCATCCGATCGTCAGAAGCCAACTTCGAAGCCCTGAATCCCTCCTTGATTGTCAAAACCCATAAACTGAGGAATGCGATGAGCCCCGGAAATCCGGAAGACACCAGAACGTTCAGGTAGTCGTTGTGAGGATGAACTGTTGTATCGTAGAAACCGTCCACCTTGTACCGTTCAAAATAGTAGTCGAAATTATCCTCCCCCACACCAGTCACCGGGTAATCCTTGAAAATGTTCACAGATGTCTTCCAAAGATTCAAACGAGTCTCGTTCTGCTGCAAATCAAAGATAGATGCGGCCCGATCCCGAATAGTTGGGAACATCGTCATTGCAAAAACAATGATTCCTGCCAGACCGCCCGTTACCATGAGACCGAATCGTTTGCTCTTGTGGAATCCGAATGCTGGAATGGCAACAAAAAATGAGAGCCAGATACTCCTTGCAAACGTAACAATAACTGCGAGAAAACTGGCCACCGCCAGACATGCCATCCATAATCTTTTTCGACCCTTCAGAGCCAGCCACAAGCTGGAAGAAAGAAAGAAAGTAGCCATCGCAAAAGCTGCAAACGTCAGGTAGAACCCTTGAAAACCTACCGCTCGATAGGCTCCGTTAAGCCAGTCCAGTTGCATATCCCTGTAAAACTCGACTCCGGTAACCGTTTGCAGCAATGCATAAGCCATGTTGAGCGAGGATGTCAGGAGGAAAGCATATGCGACTTTCATCAGGGTTTCCTTGTCGTTGACCACCCAGTACATCATAAGCATCATGCACAGCGCCCATTCGTTATCCGCCAGCGCCCACAGGCTATGCAATGGTCGGGGCGAGAAGATGGAAGCGATGATATTCCAGCCGATATAAAATGAAAGAGGGATGAAAAAAGGATGCCACTTGAACTGCCAGTGACGACTGAAAATCCCCTCGCACAACCAACCCACGACAGCCAGAGCGATTCCAAATTCCGCCGGAACGAAGGAAATTGGCAGACTGAAAGCAAAAAGAAAGATTCCAAACAACGAGATTTTCTGAAACACCGTGGAATTGTTCATTCTCGGCAGCCTTCATCCCCTTTCCGGAAACAATCAAGTGCGGGCGTGCTCATGCTTAGCTTTCCGAATGATCAGGCCAATCGAGGTGGCAACGATCATTCTTCCCCGTTTCGTAACAAACAGTTTTAGATGCTTGTCCTCGCTGTGCGGTGGGAAATCGATATGTCGGTCTAACGCACCCCGTCCGCTATGAAAGTTGATACTGAGAGTGTGGCCAGCAGAAAGCAACCGCTCAGCAAGCTTTAAGATGTCTTTCCTTCTGAAAAACACGGTTGATCCTTTTGTGACTGTGAAAACGGCAGGGAATACGTTGAATTCAGTGGTGTGGACGGCAACGCCACCGGGCCTGAGACATTCCAGACTCTTGAAAATGAAATCAGTCGCCAAACCAAGCGAGCCAACGTGTTCGAGAGAACAGCAGGACCAAACAAAATCAAATCCCACGAGATCCTTTGGAATATGGTTCATATCCACATCGCGGTACTGAACCCTCGATCGAAAAGCCTTCGGATTGCAGATCCGACGATCGTTAAGACGGTTCAATTCCTGCTCGACTGTGGTGTTCGTAACCCAACCTGCACCGTGCGGCGACTCGATGTTGATTTCAGTCGCCAGGATACGGCAGCCAAATTTTGCCATAACAGCTGGCAGGGGTTCTTTCCCTACACCAAAACCTAACCCTCGACTTCCTTCCCGCAGGAGGCCCAGTTGATCCAACGCCTGAAGCGTATACACCAGCTCCCACTGCTTACGATGGTACCTCATTTTTTCCTTCATCTGTTGGCACCATTTCAAATACAATGGGGAATTGAATTGTCGTTCGGTGACCAACTGAGATCGGATGTTTTCCAATGTTGGCTCCTCGTCTTCAATTACCTCTAGCCCTTCTGGAACCTTGCCACCGATAATGCGTTTTAAGGTGATCACGGGGAAATCCTTATTGATGAAAGGATGAGCTTCATACCATTCCACAGGACGAAACCTCAATCTGCACCTTACAATCTGTTTTGTTCTCTTTTCAGAAGATCCACGAAGCGTCACCCTGATGCCTTTTCCTTATCTTGCAAAGTTGAGAGAAATGATTTTACTCCCTCAATCATTTTAGTGCTCGGTATGGATGAGACGAGTTGTTCCGATTCAGCGATAACCATCTGGTGATCCACACCGTAGGGACGCCACAATGGAGCACGTGCGGAGCAGAAGAAGCCCAAGACCGGTGTACGCATTGCGGATGCCAAGTGAACGACGGCAGTGTCAGGAGTCACAGCGCAAAACGCCCCCTCCAAAAGCGAGGCAATCTCAGCTAACGCCGCTGTTCCTTGTTCAGGGTAGATCAAGCAATGCCTCATTCCTGCTCCCTCCCTTACTCTGATCGCTTTCACAGCATCCTCTGGAGCATAGATGATGATTGTCGTGAATTGCGGAATCCGGCTGAGAAACGCAATTAATGCAAAGATTTGTTCATCAGAGAGCGCATTCGTTGCATCCCGAACTGAGATATTCACAATGATATAACGATTTGCTTTCAGTCCATGATGATGACGATTGAGCATATGTTTCTCTAAAAATTCATTGACCCTTTGGAATGACGTCGTATCAACGCTGTAAAACAATTTCAACTCGTCATCTGTAAACGTAACGAGGAATACCTTTGAAACATAAAAGGACAACATTTCAACCATATGACGGTCTGAAGGTGGAAGGGAAATTAATTTGTTGAAATAGAATGCATACTTTTGATTTCCCTGTCCAATTTTGATTCCATGCGGACTAACGAAATTTGCCAACAATGCACCCGATGTCGTCCGATTAAAGACAAAGTTGAGAACGACATCATATTTCTCTTTTCGTGCCCGCAACAGCTCCTTCGCGAGGTACACGGGGTTTGATTTCAACACGTAACGATGGTCAACCCAATCATCGTTCGCAATTATTTCTGCATTCACCGGGCTCGTGACCACACCAATGATGAGATTGGGATGACGCCGCTTCAACGCTCGAAGGATTGGCTTCGTCACAATCATGTCTCCGATTTTGTCATAGCGAAGAATCAGCACGGAGCGAATTGAATCGAGGTCAATCGTGCCTTCAAATGGTTTGTTTCGAAGAAATAGCCTGAGGAAGGGATACGTGAAGTAGTTCCGAAAAACCTGTTCCAATCGTTCGAGAAAGTGCCTCATGAAGTTGACCGGGCGGTATCTTGCTGCACCTTCGGCCTCCGGTTGATATTTCTGGAACTCAAACGTTCGAAGGCGGCGATGACTTCAGAGGATGGAATTGTTTCGACATTATCCACCGACGCGATCAGGTTCTCTGAGTCTGATTTATACGGTTCCCAAAGGTAGCCATGAATACTCGAAACCTTCAGATGCAGCACGAGCGCCGGGACACTGAATGCAGCGGCAATCTGAACAATCGAAGTATCGGGAGTAACAAGGAATGAGAGACGGCTCACTAAAGCTGCAACATGATCGAACGAAGGCGTATTCGGAGAAAGAATGACGAACGGTGAGGACAGGGAAAGCAATTCAGCTTTGGGCCGGTCCTCAGGCTTGAAAACGAGGAGTATTCTCCAGTCAGGGTGATGGGCGTGCACTTCGACAAGAAACTGGATGGCGTTGTTGCCCCACCATGATCGAACCTCAACACCCGCCGAGATATTTATTCCCAAGACAGTGCACCCATCGAGCCCATTGCGCTTCCAGACGTCGGCCCCAAAACGCTCGGCATTATGCGAAACGAAATACCGTATGCGCAGAGACTCTTTTTCCGGGTCGATGCGGAATGCCATTAAGACTTTGGCCGTCCTTTCTGCAACATGATAGCTGTCCTTAGGAAGAAACGGTGCCGCAAAGTCGTAACAGAAATCGTTTTCCTTCGCCAGACCAACCCGCCAACGTGCCCCGCCAAACAAGCACCACAGTGTCGAGGTCCTGGACGGGTTGTCGATCAGGTCTACCATGAAGTCGTAGTGTTCGTGGCGGACATCTCTCATCAAGCTCCGGATATCCCCCAGTGATTTCCTGTAAATCCATCGTTTCCGAACAGCCGGGTCTCGTTCGAGAACAAAATGGTTCCTGGGACTCATCAACACATCGATGACAGCGCCAGGATAGTGTCGCTTCAAGGTCTCAAAAACGGGTGTCGACACGAGGGCGTCTCCGATGAGGTCCTGGCGAAGAAAAAGAAACTTGCACTGATTGAAATCGACATCGGCAGGAATGGTGTGGCGACGGCGAGCGATGAAGCCAAGCGTGACCAGCAGAAGACGTCGAAAACCCAACTCGATCTCTTTCAACCAAAACATCTAGATCTCGGTCCTCGCAAAACTACGCTCATCGGCAAACTGCAGTGAATAAAGCTTCTTGTAGAGTCCGCTGGTTTTTTTCATCAGTTCTTCATGGGTCCCGCTCTCGACAATCGAACCCTGGTCCAGAACAAAAATGCGGTCACAATGATGTACGGTCGAAAGCCTGTGGGCAATGATAAAGGACGTTCTGCCCTTCATCAGCCTGCCGAGGGCTTCCTGCACAGCCATCTCCGACTCCGTGTCCAGGGCAGACGTTGCTTCATCAAGCAGTAGAATTTTCGGGTTGCGGAGAACCGCACGCGCAATTGCAATTCTCTGACGTTGCCCTCCCGACAGTTGGATTCCCCGTTCGCCAATTTCTGTCCCGTATCCCCGCTCAAGCCTTTCGATAAACGAATGCGCATTGGCGGCCTGTGCAGCCTCTCTGACATCGTTCTCCGTTGCTTCCAGCCTGCCGTATCGGATGTTATCGAGCACGGTACCGGAAAACAGTGTCACGTCCTGTGGGACGATGGCGATTTGAGCCCTCAGGTCCGTCAGGTTCATATCACGGGTATTCTTGCCGTCGATCAGTATAGACCCACTGGTCACTTCATAAAATCTGGGGATGAGGTTGATCAATGTACTTTTGCCGCCGCCGCTTGGGCCAACGAGTGCGACTTTCTCGCCACTCTTGACCGAACAACTCACAGCACCCAACGCTTCTGTTTGGCCGTTGTAGCTGAAGTTCACACTCCGGAACTCCACATCCCCTTTTTCGATCGTGGTTCTCGCTGAGGGCGTGCCGAGTTTTTCTTTTTCGAGATCCAAAATCTCAAAGATGTAACTGGCCGAAACAAGCGTTTTTTGAATCCGGGCGACGCTCTCTCCCAGAGCCTTGACCGGCTTTGCCATAAACGTCATCAGAATGAGAAACCGGATCATCATTTCCATCGTCATGTTGCTTTGGAAGAAAAGGACAGCCGTGAAAATCACGAACAGAACCGTCACAAGTGTGTTGAAAAATTCGTTTGTGGGACTCAGCAGTGCAACGACCCGCGTAATCTTCATGGAATAATGATAGTTCGAATCAACTCTGGCCTGGAAGAGTCGTTTCTCATGCTCCTCGCGCGTAAACGACTTGACAATTCGGATGGCTGCGATTTTCTCTTGAAGAAAGGCTGAGATATCCGCCAGACTATTGGTGAACGAATGGCTGAATGATCTGATCCTGTCTCCGAACTTCCGGGAGATTGCTCCGGAAGCCGCAAAAAGAACGATCGTAAAAATCGCTAATTGCCAATGCGTAAAGAACAATGCGGTGGCAAATACGAGTGTGTAGACAATATTCTGAGCTATTTCCACCGACATGCTCAGGGACTGTTCGATCGCATTCACATCGTTCGTCACGCGCGACATCACATAGCCTGTCTTGTTCGTGTCAAAAAAACGAACGGGCAACATCACGATCGTATCAAAGAGTTCGGTCCGGAAACGGGCAATGATCTTCTGCATGGCTGAACTCATCACATATTCCCGTAGATACACGAAACACACTTTGACGACGACAATGGCAATGATGGCGACGGCAAACGTCATAATAAGTGCGAACCCCTCATCCTTTCCGTGGACGGAGAATGTCTTGACGGAATAGCCGAACACTTCAAGTGGGACGGTGGCCACAATTTCTTTGCCGGCACGAACCTGGTCGCCGATGACCTGAAGAAAATCAAACAAACGTGCGATGATAAACGCCGAAAGGGTGTCGGCGAAACTCATGACTCCGACGGAAATGAGGCCGACGAAAATTCGCGACTTATACTTGAGGAAATACTTGAGGAGTCGGAAAAAGACGTTTGCGGGGGCCATCTAAAGACAAACTTACCGCTTTTTGCAGGGATTATCAATCAGCAGAAATCAGAAACCGAAAGGGTATTGAAAACTGTCTTCATTGAATCCAAATTGATTTTGCAGTATTCGAAGGGTATATTAGTCCTGTCACGGGCCGTTAGCTCAGCTGGGAGAGCGCCACAATGGCATTGTGGAGGTCACCGGTTCGATCCCGGTACGGTCCACGTTGAAAGGACAATCGAGCGATTGTCCTTTTTCATTAACAGCAGAATGCTGCATGGCCCCAACACAGATAAAACTGGGTTCTTCTGATACACTCGCCATCAAATGGGATGACGGATTAGATGGCATTATTCCGCTCCGCGAACTTCGCGACAAATGCCCATGCGCTTCCTGCCAGGGAGAAACAGTATTGTTGAGGACGTATACACCCACCCCACAACCCGAGCTTCCCGGAAAGTATGAGCTGAAAAAGGCGGAACAGGTAGGCCACTATGCCCTTCAACTTTTCTGGGGAGACGGCCACGCAACGGGCATTTTCACTTGGGAAAGACTCCGTTCACTCTGCGAATTAACTCGTTGATGGAATGAACATGCGACCGTCTCATCCTGGAAAACTATTCCTGGTTGTCTTTACTCTTGTGCTTGCCCAAATCCTTGTTGCACTCTCAAGCTGCAAGGATACGATTGCAGACACGGACCAACCCATCAACGTGGTTTTTCCGGATTCAAACGTGAGTTATTCGCAGCATGTGGAGCCTCTGTTTCAACAAGGATGTGCTTTCGGACAATGTCACGGCAGCGCCTCAGCAGGCGGTCTGAATCTTGAAACACCGTCGTACAGCAAGCTCATGAACCGTCCGGGACTGGTCGTTCCGCGTCAAAGCAACAACTCTGTGCTTGTACAACGACTGGAAGGGCGGCTTGGATCTCGGATGCCCTTGAACAGAACTCCGCTCACTCAGAATCAGGTCAACGGAATCAAAAAGTGGATTGATGAGGGAGCTGCCATCAACTAGTCCCTCGATTGCAACCGCACATCTTTCCCCCAATGTAACTTCTCCCGCAACACCTGGTAATAGTTCGTGTTCAGACGCTTCACGAGCTGTGCGGTAAAGGGCGCCTTCTGGATCCAAATTAAGGTGGGGGGTGAAACGAGCTTTTCTTCCTGCCCGTCTGCGGTCACGCGGACTTTACTGGAAAACTCGCCAATTCTGACTTCGATCTTTGCGTTTTCCGGTACAATAACGGGGCGTGCCGTGAGAGTGTGCGGACATATCGGGCTGATAATGATCAGGTGGTTTGTCGGCGTTGCAATCGGACCTCCGTTTGCCAAAGCGTAGGCTGTCGAACCTGTGGGAGTGGAAAGAATGATCCCGTCGCCCCTGAACATCGCGAGGAACTCGCCGTTCACATAGGTTTCAAAATCCATGACGCGGGAAGACCCATATTTGTCGATAACAATGTCGTTCAACCCCAGGAAGGATTGCTTGACACCTTTCACTCCCGCCTGCAGCATAAGTCGATCCTGAACCCGGAACCTGCCGTCGAGGATTTCGGAAATACATTCATCCATCTCCGCCAACGACACTTCCGCCAGGAAACCAAGCTTGCCAAGGTTAATTCCCAGAATAGGGACTCTTTTGCTTCCCACAAGACGCGCCATCCTCAAAATGGTACCATCGCCTCCCAGCGAGATAAGCATGTCGCACGATGATGCAAGTTTTTGGGCACTGACCGTGACGGACCGTGGAACCTTTACAGTCTTCGACCGTTGAAGAAGTTTTGCAAGGGTATCCTGAATAACGAATGGCACCCCATCCCGCACAAATCGTTCGATAAGCGATGCGGCGACTTGCGGCAACTCTGCTTTGGACAGATTTCCGGCTATTCCGAATTTCACGACGGCTCCTTTGCTTGAGGCTGACCCTTGTTGACTTCGTCGACATAATTCAGTTTCAGCTCCTGTGTGAGTCTCTGGAGAAACTGGTCTTCGTCTTTGGTCAGGTTGCCTTTGGTTTTTGCGGCAATCATATCGAGCATATCGATGCTCATTTGAGCCTGTTCCAGGTTGCGTTCAACTTTGTCCGTCGCCGGATTCTTCACTTTTCCCATCTGTTGCATCGCCGCAGCGTGGATCATGATCGCAAGTCCGCTGAACAGCGCCGCGTGTTTTTCATCCTGCGTCATTGCCAAGAAGATTCCCTCATGAATTCCTCGACAACTCTCGGAGCTTCGCATACTTGAGAAACGAGGCCTGAGACGAGATTGCACAGATAATGAGGCCGTAGTACCCATCGAGGAAGCCGCGCTTCCAAAAATAGTCACGAAGAAAACGGAAAACGGGAGAAGTAAGGATCCGAAACAGTGTTGCCCTGTTCCCCTTTGCGTGAAGCTCCTTGGCTGAAATCTCTGTGAAGTAGTCAACTTGTTTCAGGTGACCGCTGATGGAGCTGTAGCTATAGTGCAGGATATCACCGTTCAAAGTCCCAAGCGCTGTACCGGCGTCCCTCATTTCAAACCGATCGTGCGGGTTTGTTCCCGACCAACGCCCCTTTCTCGCGTCGAGGAGCCGCAGCTTCGTGTCTGGATACCAACCGCAATGACGAATCCAGGCGCCGCAGTAATTCGTGAGTCTGTTCATCCTGTATCCGTCCGATGTCCAGTTGTTTTTGACATCGAGGACGGACTGGCACAATTCGGGAGACAACGCTTCGTCCGCATCCAGCGAGAGAATGTACGGGGATTTGGTCTGCCTCATGGCGAAGTTCTTTTGTTCGATATGTCCTTCAAACTTATGCCTGATGAATCGTGCACCGTGTTTCTGACAGATGGCTCTTGTTTTGTCCGTCGAAAAAGAGTCGACGACAACGATCTCGTCGGCGACCCCGCGGACAGACTCGAGACAACGCGCAATGTTTTGTTCCTCATTATGTGCAATAATAACTACCGAGAGACGTGTCACGAGTCAGCGTTCCTACGATGATGAAATGACAAGATTGACCAGCTTGTTCTTTACAATAATCGTCTTGGCGATTCGTTTTCCGTCCATGTGCCGCCTGATGTTTTCGTCCTTCAATGCCAGGTTCTCAAGTTCCTTCTCAGAGGTATTTAGCGGAACCTGTACCCTCGAGCGGACCTTTCCGTTAATTTGCAGCACGATTTCCACCGTGTCATCGATGACCTTCGCCGGATCGAAACCCGGCCACGGCTCGCATGCCAGGGAGTCAGAATGTTCGAGCCTTTGCCACAGCTCTTCTGCGATGTGCGGGGCAAACGGAGCGAGGAGAAGAACGAAATTCTCCATGATGGACCTTGGGCGTTGAACCAGTTTTGTCGCTTCGTTCACAAAGATCATCATTTGTGAGATAGCCGTGTTGAACCGCAGGGATTCGATGTCCTCCCCCACTTTCTGGACTGTCTTGTGGTATAAGCGGGCGAAATCAGCGGTCGGCAGAATGTTTGTAAGAGTTGCATCCAGCGCTCCGTCATCTCCAACAAAGAGCCGCCACACACGATTGAGGAACCGATACACACCTTCGACGCCATTCGTACTCCACGGTTTCACATCTTCCAACGGACCCATGAACATCTCAAAAAGACGCATCGAGTCTGCACCGTACAGGTTTACCACATCATCCGGATTGACGACATTGCCCCGTGATTTCGACATCTTGCGAGAATCCTCGCCGAGGATTGTTCCCTGATGGCGCAATTTTAAAAACGGCTCCTTCGTGCTGACATATCCGAGGTCGAACAACACTTTATGCCAGAAGCGGGAATACAAAAGATGGAGGACAGCATGCTCGGCGCCGCCGACATACAAATCAATGGGCATCCAGTATTGTTCCTTTTGCGGATCGCAGAATGCCTTTTCATTGTGGGCATCGAGGTACCGAAGATAATACCAGCATGAACCAGCCCACTGAGGCATCGTGTTCGTCTCGCGGCGTGCTTCTTCACCTGTAGTCTCATCGACAACATTGACCCAATCCTTCGCAAGCGCAAGTGGAGATTCTGTCGTACCACTTGGCTGAAATTTTTCAAGATCTGGGAGAACGAGCGGCAACTGCTTCTCATCCAGACCTTTCATCGTGCCGTCCTTCATATGAAGAATCGGAATCGGTTCACCCCAGTACCGCTGTCTGGAAAAAAGCCAATCCCGCAGTTTGAAATGTATTCTTCGACGCCCGACGCCTTGCGATTCCAGCCAACCGAGAACCTTGACCTTGGCGGGTTCAACAGAGAGCCCATTCAGAAACCCGCTATTCACAGCCGAGCCGTCACCAAGGAACGCCTTTCCTTTGAAATCGGCCGAAGGCTGCACCGTACGGATGATTGGAAGCTCGAACTTTTCAGCGAATTCCCAGTCTCGATCATCCTGTCCGGGGACAGCCATAATCGCTCCAGTGCCGTATCCCATCAAAGCATAATCGGCAACCCAGATCGGGATATATGTGCCGGTCGCCGGGTTCAATGCCTTGCTCCCGGTGAAAACTCCCGTCTTCTCTCTTGCGGCTGTGCGATCCCTTTCATCTTTCCTGAGGGAATTCGCCCGATACTGGTCAACGTCCTTCTTTCTGTCAGGCGCGGTCACCAAATCCACAGAAGGATGCTCGGGGGCGAGCACGAGATATGTTGCTCCAAAAATCGTGTCAGGCCGTGTCGTAAAGACATTTATGTTGTACGATGTGTGTTCGGTTTTGAATTCGATTTCAGCGCCGTCGGAACGCCCAATCCAGTTCTTTTGCATTTCCACAGTGGAAGTAGGCCAGTCGAGTCCTTCAGCATCAGCGAGAAGCCGTTCGGCGTATGCAGTAATCCGCATCATCCACTGCCGCATGGGCCGTCGTTCCACGGTGTACCCCTTTTCCGTCCATTCGGCGACTTCTTCATTCGCCAGCACCGTTCCAAGCGCTTCACACCAATTCACGGGAATCTCCGCAACGTAAGCATGCCGGTATTGAGCCAGAAAATCATGCTGAGCCTTGCGGTTTTTCTTCTTCCATTCCTCTGCTGAGAATTGTTCAGCAGCTACGACATTTTTTGTTCCATGTGTCTCCAGGTGCTTCTGCAATTCCTCGATGGGACGGGCCTTTTGGACCCTTGTATCAAACCACGAGTTGTAGAGTTTGAGAAAAATCCACTGCGTCCACTTATAGTACTTCGGGTCCGTGGTGTTCACTTCTCTTGACCAATCATAGCTCAGTCCAAGCATTTTGATTTGCCGCCGGAAGGTCGAAATATTCTGCTCGGTGGTAATGCGGGGGTGGATATTGGTTTGCATCGCGTACCGCTCAGCCGGGAGCCCAAAGGCATCCCAGCCCATCGGATGAAGGACGTTAAAGCCTTTCATCCTCTTGTAGCGGCAAAGAATGTCCGTCGCCGTGTATCCCTCAGGGTGGCCTACATGAAGACCAGCGCCGGAAGGATACGGAAACATGTCGAGTACATAGAGCTTCGGCTTCTTCTGGGCAGACTCCGTCTTAAAAGTGGCATGATCCTCCCAGTACTGTTGCCACTTCTTCTCGATTTCCTGAAAGCTGTATTTCATGGACCTTAAAATGAGGAATTACGACAATGTACCAAATACAGGCGGGATTATCAACGGATGGAGCACGTCATAACGCTTTTAAGACAAGCATCGTGATGTCGTCGGATTGCGGCGTACCTTTCGTGTGGGTTTCGAGCTCTAACTGGATCCTGCGAATTATTTCGGCAGAAGAGAACTTCGTGAATTCTTTGACACATCGCTCCAGCCTCTCCTCAGTAAAATCACGTCCATCTGCATTCATGGCCTCGCTCACGCCGTCCGTATACATGAGAAGAGTGTCACCGTGTTCAAATCGAACCATGCCTTCCTGGTAAGGAGTCTGAGTTTTGATGATTCCGAGGATCACACCGCCCACATCGAGACGCTCGACCGATCCGTTGGCCCTCATCACAAGAGGAGGATTGTGTCCAGCATTGACGTACCGAAGAACGCGCGTTGCAATATCGAGCATTCCCCAAAAGAATGTGATAAATTTTCCACCGCGCGTATTTAGTGAAATCAGGTCGTTGATCTGGGCAGTGGCTTTTG
Organism: Ignavibacteriales bacterium; assembly: GCA_031406095.1. Taxonomy (GTDB): domain Bacteria; phylum Bacteroidota; class Ignavibacteria; order UBA10030; family UBA10030; genus JANOGR01. The sequence goes on along the minus strand of JANOGR010000028.1, from coordinate 7,976 downwards.
TAAGGGAATTCTCGATTGGCACAAGCGTGCGGAGGGCCGCCTGCACATTGGCCATCAGCAGCGCGGCTGGAGTTCCCTTGCCCGAGACATCGCCGATGGCAATGACGTATTCTCCTGGAGCCCGGACGATGACATCGTAATAGTCTCCCCCTACCTGTTTCGAGGGAATATTCACTGCTGCCAAGTCAAACCCTTGCACTTCGGGAAGAACTTCAGGCAAAAGACCCTGTTGAATCTCCCGCGCTATTTTCAACTCATCTTCCATTCTCTGTTTCTCGATCGCATCGAGGAAGAGCCGGGCATTCTCGATGGAAATAATAGCAAGATTGCCGAGCGAGTGGAGAAACTCGAGGTCTGTTTTCGAATACTTACCACCCCTGAGCCGATCTCCCACGAGTATGAGGCCTTTCGTTTTGTTTTGCATCTGCATAGGAACGACAGCAGCCATCCCGGCTTGAGCAAACGATGAAGCGACATCCCGCAGTTTTTTGCTCCTCAGGAGATCAGAGACAAATTCAGCCTTTTTAATTTCGCATAACTGTTCTATTTGAGATTCCGTCTCGGGTTGAAGCGTTGGCCTTGCTGCGACAACCTTCAGGCTCCCGTTGTGACGAAGACAAATGACATACTTACTTGCGCCAACCTGACCCAGGAGAGCAAAAGTGAGCAGGCGTATCACTTTGTCTGCATCAAGGCCTGCATTGAATTCTCTGCTCAAATCAAAAAGTGTGTTCAACTCCTGATACTTCCTGTCGATGTTGCGGTTCGCCTCTTTCAGCTGGTCTATCACCAGCGCTTTTGCAATGGCCGAGCCCGAGAGATTCACAAGAGATTGAATCAGATGCGTGTCTGTTGCTGTGAATTTTGATTTTGAGAATTTCTCGCCCAACCCCATGAGACCGACCACCTTGCCGCCCGAAACCATCGGGATGAGAAGTTTTTGATTTTCATTCACAAAGGGGACAATCCAGGGAAATTTTGATGGTAAGAGTCGATCCACCTTGCTGATCGTCCGCATGGGTTTCAAAATGTTGAGCGTTTTCGGAAATGTCGTCAGGTCAATCCCCCTCGCTGACACAATTTCAAACGCGCCGTCCGGTTTTCGCAAAAACACGATCCCTTTCGACACAAGCATTTTGCCCATGGTCGTTAACAGCACGGTGCTGAGGATAAACTGCAGGTCGAACGATGAGTTGACGATGTTACTGAATTCGAACAGCGGTAATAACTCGGGCGAAACTCCCTGGCGGGAACGGGCTTTCACATCCACAGCCCCTTGCTGGTGTTATCTTCTTGCAACAGAAGGGCTCTTTTGAAGATACTTGACCAGCCGGACTTCATTATGCTTCCCCGGTTGAAAACTGTACTCAACCTTGTCCATCAAACGTTTCATGAGATAGACGCCCAGACCGCCGCGACGGTGATGAGCCATATTCTGACGCAGGTCGGGTGGAAGAATTTCGGTCGGGTCGAATTTCTTCCCATAGTCCACAATCCTCACTTCAAAATTGCCCTTCGATCGAATAACGGAAATCACAATTTCCTTGTCTGGAGCGTTTTGGTACGCATGCTTGATAATGTTTGTGCAAGCCTCATCGACAGCCAAAGAGATGTTGGCAATATCTTCCTCGCTGAACCCGAATTCTCCGGCAGCGGCAGAAATAAAATCCCGCACTTCGGACAGATGGCCCGTCTGGCTGAGGATTCGTTTTGTCATGACTTTTGGATTAGCAGCCATGCGCTCGTCGCCGTCTACGATGCCTTCACCGTTTTGAACTTCGTCATGGCCTCTTTTTCTTCCGTGTAAATCTCATACAAGAGCGGAAATCCGAGCAAATCGAACACGTTAAACACCTTGGCGGACATGTTCGAAAGCTTGATGTCTCCCTTATTCTTCCGCACGTCCTCGATGTATGCCATGAACACGCCCAACCCGGCACTGCTGATGTATGTCAGGTCCCGGCAGTTCACGATGATCCTGTATTTCTTCTCCGTGAGCAGCTTCTGGAAGGCGGTTTCCAGATCGGGAGCCGTATGGGCATCGAGATACCCTTTGAGGTCGATGATGTAGACCCCTTCCCCTTCGCGGTGGTGGATTTTGAAGTCAGCCATGATGATCTCCTTCTGAAAAAAACGAATGTCTTTGAACGTTCATACTCGAACTCCCTTTTTACCGAGCCATTTAATCACAACGAGCGTCATGTCGTCACCGATGACGGGAGACCCGACGTATTTCCGAACTTCCTGCAGAACTTCATTCTTGATTTCTTCAGCCGTACGATCTTTCGAGCGTTGCGCAACCGTAACAAGGCGCTCGGACCCGAATTCATCACCGTTCGCGTTTCTCGATTCCGTGATTCCATCAGTATAAAAGATGCAAACGTCGCCTTCTCGAAGTTTGATGAGCCTTTCCTCCGTCGCCTGGACAAAAACTTCGCCATTGGTGAGCCCCAAACCCAGCCCCGTGGGCCGCACCAGCTCAACTTCATTCCCAGACAAATAAACAAGCGGACAATGACCCGCGCGGGCAATATGCACAGTTCCAACCCGTGTATCGATGATCGCATAGATCAAGCTAATAAAGGCTTTTTTTTCCAGACTTCCCATGAGAGCCTCGTTTGCACGGATCAACAAATCCTTTGGCGAAGCGCAGATTGCGCTCAAGGAAAGAAAGATTCCCTTCATTTCCGCCATGTAGAATGCCGCCGATACTCCCTTGCCCGAAACGTCTCCAACAACCACTCCGACTTTGTCATCGGGAAGTTGAATGAAATCGTAATAATCTCCGCCCACTTCCGCCGACGATTCGGAGACAGCGACGATGTCCAGCTTATCCGACGTTGGCAAAGCTTCCGGAAGCAGTCTCCGCTGCATTGCCTGAGCCACCATCATTTCCTGCTGAAGACGCTCGCGTTCAATCGACCGGGCGATGAGTTTCGAGTTTTCAATCGCAATCGTCACGTTATCGGCAAATGTGGTCAGCACATCGATGTCGTCCTGGTCAAACCCGTACTCGAATTCCTTCGTTGCATGAAGAATCCCTATGAGGCTTCCATGCGAGATCAGGGGTATGCTCAGGAGAGAACCCTTCAAGAGTTTTTCGGCCACCACATGTTTGGTTCTTCGGTCGGCAGACACATCCTCTATCAGGAGGTACTTTTTCGATTCGATCACGAGGTTTCGGAGCAACGACTGATCGCCACCGTTTATCTGCTCGATTCGATCTCTTGTTACGTTCTTCGCAGACACAATCTCAAAGGAAGTAAGGTTTTCCTTGTCGACCTTGACAAGTTCCAGCCACGTACTTTTGGCCCCGCACACTTCCAGCGTCATCTGGGTCACCGTGTTCACCAGGTCGTTAAAGTCAAACACTTGCGTGACAAGTCTGCTGAGGTTGTGCAGCGACGTGATTTCGAATTGCTTGCGCTCAAACACCTCCGCCGTGGGCAAATGAAACAAGGTGCTGACGAACGCCATCCCGAAATAGACCGCTCCAAAGATCGCATTCAGTTGTGTGAATCGATGCAAGGGCTGGCTGAAAGCAAGAAGTGCTTTGTTCGTAAACGTTTTCTCAAAGAAAAGGACATTCAGAAGCACAAACCCTGTGAAGAGGAGTGCGCTGTACACAATAACATAGATCTTCTGTTTGCGGGAAAGATAGACAATCCAGCTTTGACGGAATGAGTTCGCCACGATGGCCGCCACGGTGAAGCCGAAAAAAAGGGTTCCCAGGAGACTTGTTTCAAGGGAAAAAAATGGAAGCATCGGCACCACAGAGCAAAAAAGCAAAATCAGATACACCGTGAGGTTGCGTTTTGTTCCCTTTTTCCGTTTGAACAGGACAAGGTCCTTGATGGTGAGAAGGGAGCGCAAAGAAACCCAGCCAAGGCAAAGTCCTAGAATCATCGACAGAAAAATATTCATGGCCGAATAACTCGTTTGCTCCTCGTCTTGATTCGAGGTTCCCGGACCGACAAAACCTATCAAGGCGACAATCGAGAGGACAACGGCGCACACGATGAGGAGACGCCCCACATCCCTCGTCGCAGCCTGTTTCACATTCCCACGCGAACTCTCCAGAAAAAGGTAGATCAGCACGAAGGCAACAATGATAAACGCTTCACGCGCAAAATCCAGCCACCCGATTTCAAGGTTCACCGTAGCACGGATGATATCATACGCAAACACCAGGAGAAACAGAATCGGCGGAAGAACAACAAGGATTATTTTCTTGAATCGGGACATGCTACACTTTGAGTTGGGTCCACGTTCGCGATCGGAATTTCAGGTACGCCAGAGTCGTGTATGCGAAGATGTATACCGGCAGTGCCAGCCATGCGCCAACAATCCCGTACGAGCGGCCGAGGACGTACGAAAGGGGCAGGAAAATGATCCAGTGCGTAACAATCTCCAAAAACATCACGTAGAGGGTTGCTCCCGCCGCCTGAAGCGCATTGGCGAGAATGATGCCTGAGCCGTACGCAACCTGTGCCGCTCCGGCAAGCAGCAGCAAGGGCCGGGCGACCGCGATGATAGTTTCGTTCGGCGTGATGATGCGCAAGATTGAATCCGGGACAGCAAAAAACAAAATCCCAACGAGGATAGTAAAGATGGTGCCGATTTTTGCCGTTTCGATGCCGTACTTGTACGCCTCATTCGGCTGGTCATTGCCCAGTTCATTCCCGACAAGAGTTTGCGTCGCGATACCGAACCCGAAACACGGCATAAAAGAGAGGAACAGAGCTGAGATCACCACCTGAGTTGCGGCCTGCTGCGTCGTCCCGAATATTCCGGCGATCGCGACAAAAACGAGGAAGCCGAGAAGGATCAGAATGTTCTGAAAGGAAACTGGAAGAGAAATACGGACGATAGGTTTGATGTAATCCAAGCCGATGGCGAAGACATTGTAGTATCTATACTTCTTTCGATATTCCGGGAAAAAAGTTACAACGACAAAGAACATCATGCCGACGGCCATGCCGATGGAGGCAGCCAGGCCTGCGCCGGCAATGCCCATTCGTGGAAAACCCGCCATGCCAAAAATCAGCAAATAGTTGAACACGATGTTGCAGATATACATGATGATGGCCGAAAACATGAAAACCTTCGTGTGGCCGATGCCGTAGAAAAAGCCCCGGTAGGAGACTCCGAGCAAGAAGAACGGAAGCCCAATCGAACGAAACTTAATGTATTCCCCGGCGGCCCGTGCCACTTGTTCGTCGCTGGAGAACAGGTTGATGACATCATATGCGAAGAAAAAGCCCAGTGTTCCAAACAGAATTCCCAGCACAAAACTGAGCACAAGAGAATTATTCAGGATAATGCCGGCCGCCGTGTGCTTTCCCTGCCCGAACCGCCTGGCCACCAGAATATGCGTCCCCGTTGCAAGGCTTGAAAAAAAACTCGTCAGAGTCCATGTTGCAAGAACACCAAGACCCATGGCCGCCAGAGCAACTTCCGAATTATCGAGCCGGCCCACCATGGCCGTATCGATGATGGAGACGATCATTTGAGAAGAGAGCCCGGCAATTGCAGGAAATGCCATTTTCATGATCCGCCCCGTGTATTTTCTGTCAGGCAGGATGCTCATCCAGGGCCCTGTTCATCTGGAGGGAAAATAAAAAAAGGGGATGATGAAAACTCCCCTTCGTTCTTTTCTCGTATGGTATTTGACAAGCTACGACGCGTACTGTGCGAGATACCGTTCTACGTCCCGAGCATATTGTGATTCTGGGAACTCTTTCTTGAGCTTCCTGAGCAATTCTCCCGCCCGTTCCTTCTTGCCGACGAACGAATAGTTCACGGCAGCGTGATGAAGATTCTCCGGAGCCTGCACGCCTGTCATATTCTTTGATGCTGCTTTTTCGAAGTACAGAGCTGCTTCCTCGTGCTGTCCCAGCGCTTCGTAGCACGTCGCAGCCCCGGAAAGTGCGGAACCAGCCATCGTCTTTTCAGACATATCCGCGTCCAAATACAGGTCAAGCGCTTTCTTGTAGTCAGATTTCGTCACGTAACAATTCGCCAGATACAACTTGGCAATTTGCCCGGTTTCCGTTCCTCCGTGGTCATTTACGATCGCCACAAGCCCCTGGATGACTCCTTCCTGCGGGATGCCGTTCATGGCCTCCTCGTATTTCCCCTGGTCATAGTAGGGCAGAACTTTGGCGAGTTTTGCCGTCGCCTGGAGATTTGAATCCTTTTGATTGAGATTCCAAAGAAAGGCAGCTGCAATCAATACGACGGGAATCCCAACGAGGTAATTGAAAAGACGGCGATGTCCATCAATCCACGAACGCGTCTCAAAGTAGGTCGTGACGAGCTTATCTTCTTTGATTTCCCTTTTCGTGATCTTCTTTTTGGGTTTCAGCATGTGACATTGTTTCCTTTTAGGTTATGTGTGCCCGGGGCGATTCCCCGCCCCCGCCAGACCGCACGACGGGCTGGCGAACGACTGTGACTGGCCTTATTATCGTTCAGTCGGGCGGGAAACGCCCGGCCTACAGCTCCGGAGGCTGTCGCTCCAGCCCGAAATGATCTTTAAACTTCGTTTGTTTTTCTTTTTGGATGCTTGTTCCATGATCCATGATTCGTGCGCCCGGGGCGATTCGAACGCCCGGCCTACAGCTCCGGAGGCTGTCGCTCTATCCAGCTGAGCTACGGGCGCATCTGATGGCGAGAGTGGATCGGGGATTGGTCATTCGCCCTCCACATTCGAAAATCCCCACTCGGAACATACCTATCTTTTGATTCATTTTCAATGAACTCCCTTGCGAGCCTTCAGCAGGTTGCGCACCTCGCCCTCCACTCGGTCCGCAGTGATGTTGTTCATGCAATCAAACGTACCAATCGGACACTTCTCACCGCCATGAATGGAACATGGCCTGCACGACAAGCCGGTTGTTTCAACAACGACATCATGCTTGCCGTAGGGAGCAAAACCAAATGACGGCACCGTTGCTCCAAAGATCCCGACAACCGGAGTTCTCATTGCAACGGCAATGTGCATCGGTGCACTATCGTTCGAGACGAGAACCCGGCAGCGACTCAACAAATCTGCCGATTGAAGAAGCGAGAGCTCCCCGGCACTGTTAAGGATGTTGCTCGACCTTACACTCGCGACAAGTTTGTCACAGAGCGACTTGTCCTCTGGACCTCCAATAAGAACCACACGGAAACCATTTGCCACGAGTCGTTTCCCGAGATCGGCGAATCGTTCAATCATCCACCGTTTCGTGTTCCAAATGGTTCCAGGTGCCAGGGCGATGAGCCTTTGGCTCCGTGCAAATCCGTGAGCAGAGAGAAGTTTCTCCACGTGCTTGGAATCGTCTCGGGAGGGATAGATGGCGGGTAATTCACGGCTCTCATGCTTCTGCCCCAGGCCTTCGAGCAGTGAAATGTTGCGGTCTATCTCATGCAACTCATTTCTGTAGCGCACGATGTTCGTCAGGAACATTCTTCCCGAACTCCTGTCGAATCCCACCCGCGTCGGAATACCAGCCATTTTTGCTAGCAAGGAACTTCGGATTGAACGATGAGGGATAACGGCGAGTTGATAGGAAGTACTTTTAAGACTCTTCACCATCCGGAAAAAACCGGACATTCCAGAATCCTTCCCCCGCTTGTCATATTCGACGACGCGATGCAATGAAGGGTGGTTGCGAAACAGCTGTGCGGACCGAGGCACAACGACGATGTCGATTGCTGCGTCACGAAAATGCTTTTTTAAAACCTGAACGAGAGGCAAGGTGAGAACGGCATCTCCTATGAAGGCCGTCTGGATAACGAGAATGCTCTTATAACGAGTGTTCACGGTCGAGGTGTTCAGGCGTACGAGTTTTCAAATCATCTGCATGTTTCCACCGGCGATGCATCCACAACCATTGTCCCGGATGGTCTCGAATCATTGATTCTGCCATTGCAACGTGGCGTTGTGTAAGCTCGGCAACAGCATCTTCATTGTATTCCTTGAGGTCGTC
>JANOGR010000384.1:0-1739 GCA_031406095.1 Ignavibacteriales bacterium | reverse complement strand
GTTGTGCAGCGGCAGCTTACGCTGGATGCGCTCGCGAAACAAAAGAACGTTGCCATCGTCGCCAACTGCGGGCTCGCACCCGGCCTTTCGAACGTCCTGGCCGCAAGAGGAGCCGAGTTGTTTGACTCCGTTGAGTCCATGTTGATGCGGGTGGGCGGACTCCCGCAGCATCCCAAGCCTCCTCTCAACTACCAGCTAGTGTTTTCAGTCGAGGGCTTGATCAATGAATATTCTGGCAGATCTGCCGTCATTCGAAACGCAAAAATTTCCGATGTCGAAACGATGACCGAAATCGAGCCGATCGACTTTCCTCCTCCGTTTGGCACACTTGAGGCTTTTCATACTTCCGGCGGAACATCACTTCTCCCGTCAATGTTCGAAGGAAAGGTGCGGGAGCTGAATTACAAGACGATCCGCTACAAAGGGCATTGCGAGAAATTTAAAGCGCTCCTCGACCTCGATTTCGCTTCGAACGAACCTCTCACTCTCGGCTCAAGCGTCTTCACCGAGAAGGAAGTTTTCTTCGAGCTCCTGCGCCGTAAACTTCCTTTCACGGGTCCCGACGTTGTGCTCCTGCGCGTCTCCATCGTCGGGAAAAAGCAGGGCCGCAAACAAACACTGACATTCAACCTCGTTGATTTTCAGGACGAATCTGACAATATTACTGCCATGATGCGGATGACCTCGTTCCCCACATCCGTCATCGGCCAATTCCTGGTGCAGAATCAGATCAAGCAGCGGGGCGTCATGACACCCGAGCAATGCGTTCCGCTTGAGCCGCTTCTCACCGAATTGAACAACCGGGGAATTCACATCAAACAGGAGTGGAGTACGTAATGGCAGACCAGAATTCTTTCGACATCGTCTCCGAAGTCGACATGCAGGAAGTGGACAATGCTCTCAACCAGGCCCGAAAAGAAATCGGCCAGCGCTACGATTTCAAAGACACGAACACGGAGCTCGATTTCAACCAGAAAGACAAGCAAATCACCTTGACGACAACGGATGATTTCCACCTGAAGAGTTCTGTGGACATTGTGCAAACGAAGCTCATCAAACGAGGCGTGCACCTAAAATCGCTGAAGTACGAGGCTGTGGAACCGGCGGCAAACAGCAGGGTTCGCCAGGTGATAAAACTCCAGGTCGGAATCGACAAGGAACATGCAAAAGAGGTTGTGAAACTGATCAAAGACACCAAGCTCAGAGTCCAGGCGCAAATTATGGATGACCAGGTGCGTGTGAGCGGCAAAAACAAGGATGACCTCCAGGCAGTGATGAAGATGTTGCGCGAAAAGGACTTCCCGTTCGCGTTGCAATTTGCGAACTACAGGTAGATGAATTTCCCCTACAGCCGGGCTGCGGCTCAAGTCTTCGGTCTTTTTTCTCTCTTGTTTTCTCAGGACACGTTTGCCGGTGAGATCAAAATCCGCTTGCGAACTTCTCCGATCGACACCGTGGAAATCGCCGGGCTCGACAGCTCTGGAACGATGTTCCTCTCTCTCAACGGCCTCGCCCAGGCCCTCCAGCTGACGTCGGGTCTTAACGAAGGCGTACGGAAGATAGAGGTCAAAGTCGATAACCGCCGTCTCAAATTCTCAGCAGGCAGCCCGTTTATCATCGTTACCGACATTGGGTCGAGTTCATCGAGCGTTTACCAAATGCCCCGGGGAGTCCTCCTCAAGGATAAAACCTACTATGCCCCGCTTGGGCCGTTCATTTCCTTTTTCGACAACATGTGG
>JANOGR010000380.1:0-1978 GCA_031406095.1 Ignavibacteriales bacterium | reverse complement strand
CAGACGGTATGACCGACCGTTGATTCTCGATGGGTCGACAAGTTGGTATCTGACCGAACCCGTGCCGTATTTCGTGAGATGCGTCAGCGGGACTCCGTCCGGTGCTTTGATATATCCGGCAGCCTGGGCATTCGGTCTCACGAGAGCAACGTTCACGTCGTGAATGACTTCGCCGGAGGGAAAGATGGAAACAAACTTCGTGTTCTCGGAGGGGAAGATGCCGATGAATTCATCACCGCGGTCATACGCGACCACGGCGTAGTAATACGTCCGGCCATTCTCCACCTCCTTGTCGACAAATGTGTGCTGGATTCCTCTGTCGTCTCCCAGGTAGTACGCATACCCTGCCGCCGCGTCAAACAACTCGCCCGTGGCACGGAACAATCCCTTGACGCCATTGTTCAGGTCGAATTGCTCCAATGGCCGGTAACCCTGAGGTGATCCCGATCCGTCCGTGATGGTGAAAATATCGCTGAAATTCGGGTCTGTCGATTTGTAGATTTTGTATCCTTCGAAATCTTTGATATTCAACACAGGATCAATGGACTGCTCCGCCGTTCGGTCCCAGTAGAGAGTGACTTGACGGTCGCCCGGAACCGCTCGCACGGTCGGCTTTTCAGGAGGTTGAGGAAACTGATAATTGGCATCATAGATCTTCTGAACTGTCTGTTTATTCTTGAGGAGGTCACTGATATCAGCTTCGACACTTCCCCCCTTTCCTCCCCCATAAACAAGCGCAAGTGAAAATCTTTCGGTCGATTTTGCGCGCAATGGAAAATGACCGGAACCATACATGAAATCCCCGTCCACGCCAGCTTGCGGTCTCCCGTCTTGAATCGTATTCGGAACATCAAAGTATCCCGGTGCAAGACTGCGCCACAGCTCTTCGTCGTCTGCGTAGGAAAAGTTGTTCGCAGGAGTGAAATAGAAGAAACTTGTCAGTCCTATCTGGTCGGACTCATTCACATCCGTTTTGTCCACATGCGGCTCTCCGGGAAGCCCGGTGTCGTTTCCGAGAGCGTCATATCCGGAAGTCGGCAAGCCGTCACCTTCTCCCGCATCCCCGGTGTTGGCAATGCCATCCCGTCCGAGATCATCTTTGGCAAGATTCCAATTTCCATTGTTGTCGAGACGGTCATCACGACGCTCATCAATCATGCTCAGCGGATTCGTCCCTATTCCCGCGACGTAGTTGATGTACCGGACCGGCCGTGTAATATCAAAGAGCTTTACAGGGGGAACCGTTCGGGTGTACTTCCTCTGATTGTAATGGAGGAAATAATTCTCATCAATAAGACCATCGAAATCGTTGTCGACCCCGTCGTAAGCGTTCGGGTTCACAATGTCGTTGTTCCCAATATCCTTGATGATGTTTCCTTCGGCGACTTTTGTTATTCCCGGTTTAATCCACACAGAATCTCTCCCTCTGGTTGCAATCCGCACCGAGTCTCCCAGAGCTACAGTCGGTACCGTATACACGGATCGACCGTAGTTATTCTGGATCAAAACTATTTGCATACCTGAGGTGATCAAGGTGGAGTCGAAACGCGATGCCGTAAATTGCTGCGCACTCAATCCGAAGGCCGATGAACCCGCATCACCATCGTTGTCGATACCGTCGAAAGGATTACCCGGGCTTTCAAGAAAAGCATATCCTACCATCCCAATTCTGCCAACCCACAGCGGGTTATTGGTCGCACGGCCAAAATCCCCTGAATATGTGATGTTGCTGTCGATGTTGAAAAAAGACCAATCATCGGCGTACTCTTGATAATCTTCAGTCGATGTGACACCGACATATGTGCCGACCAACATTCCGAAAACAGCGCGGTCGTAGGTTGTTGTCCCTGTATTGGTGATTTCGTAAAGCCAGAAGATATTGTCTTTCGCCAGGAACTGTGCCCACTGCATGCCCCGCACCCTCATTTGGAGGGAAGCGCCTTTTCTCACTGGTCGCGTCGAATCCGGAACGAACCCG
>JANOGR010000359.1:0-1800 GCA_031406095.1 Ignavibacteriales bacterium | reverse complement strand
TCCGTTTACGGGCGGCGCTCTTCTCGGCGATAGGGTCCGCATGACGGATGTTGAACTGGACGATTCCGTATTCATTCGCAGCATGGCTTCCCGGGGAAGCCTCGGCGGGCTTTCCAGGAAGGCGAAAGAAGCAGCAGATGTTCTCGATGCTGCGGGTTTTGACATGATTCTGCTGGAAACCGTTGGCGTTGGACAGTCCGAGCTGGACATAGCCGGTGCCGCAGATACGACCGTCGTTGTTCTTGTCCCTGAATCTGGTGACGGGATCCTGGCGATGAAAGCTGGGTTATTGGAAATGGCGTATTTCTTTTTTCTTAACAAAAGCGACCGCCCCGGAGCCGACCAGGCCGTCATGTCCATCAAGATGATTCTTGGATTCCGCGCACACGATGAGCACAGCTGGCTTCCGGATGTTGTCAAGACGCAGGCGAATGAAGGGAAAGGTGTCGAAGAAATAGCAAACCTGATCGCAAAACATAAAAACTGGCTTGAAACAAGCGGGGGGCTGGCTCAAAAAAGAAAAATCCGCTTGAAGAACCGCATTCGTGAAATCATTGATGAGAAGTTACACGTCGATTTTTGGAGCGAACGACGTTCTATGGAGCTGGAAAAAGAGATTGAGAAGACGTTTTCCAAGGAAGTGACACCATACGATGTCGCCGAAAGGCTCATACTGGATTTCAAACGAAAAAACTGAATCGCCATGACAACTGAAACTGGAATCAATTTCGAAATGACGGACGAAATGAAAATGATACAACAATCGGCAAGGGAATTTGCCGAATCGGAAATCCGTCCGCACGTGATGAAGCTCGACGAAGCGCAGGAATTCCCGAAAGAGATTGTTGCAAAAATGGCTGCATTAGGATTTCTCGGTGCTACTATTCCGGCTGAGCTGGGTGGAGCGGGGTTTTCGGCGTTGGAGTTCGTCGTGTTGATGGAAGAGATTTCCCGCGTTGACCCATCGGTAGGGTTGACGCTTGCCGCTCACAGCGGGCTCTGTTTGTCGCATGTGCATATGTTTGCGAACAAAGATCAGGCAAGAACATATGTGCCGGATCTCGCGACAGGAAAGAACATTGGTTCATGGTGTCTCACGGAGCCCTTTTCCGGCAGCGATGCTGGAGGCATGAAGACAACGGCAAAGATTGAAGGTGGTTCATACGTTCTCAATGGATCAAAAACCTTCATCACGAATGGTTCATACGCTTCAACGTTTGTCGTGATGGCGAAAACCGATACGTCGAAGGGAAACAGCGGTATATCCGCGTTCATCGTTGAAAAGGCTTTTCGAGGTGTAAGCGTTGGGAAAAAGGAAAACAAATTAGGAATGAGAGCCAGCGACACTGTGCAGATCATCTTCGACAACGTTCGAGTCCCGAAAGAGAATATCCTGATGAAAGAAGGAGAGGGGTTCAAGCAGGCTCTGGCTGTTTTGGACGGCGGAAGAATCGGGATTGCAGCTCTTTCCGTTGGATTGGCTCAAGGTGCTTTGGATGCCGCGCTCAAGTATGCGAAAGAACGCCAGCAATTCGGCAAGCCGCTGGCCGATTTTCAAGGAATACAGTTTTCACTGGCCGACATGGCGACGGAAATCCAGGCGGCACGGCTCCTGACATATCGTGCAGCGGCGGCACGTGCGAAAGGGGACGATGTGAACCTCATGGCGGCCCAGGCAAAGTATTTTGCCAGCGAAGTTGCGCAACGGGCTGCCACAGCAGCCGTGCAGATCCATGGAGGCTACGGCTTCATCAAAGATTATCCCGTGGAAAAATTTTACCGTGACGCCAAGCTCCTTAC
>JANOGR010000348.1:0-2176 GCA_031406095.1 Ignavibacteriales bacterium | reverse complement strand
GACGATGCTGGCGGATCTGACAGGGATGACGTACACGTTTGGCAAAAACCTCGATTATCAAGGCGGGGACTACGGAAACGGAGTTCTTGTCCGGTATCCAATCCTGGAAGAAAAAAACCTCCTCCTGCGATCGATTCAATCGAGTGAGCAAAGAGGATTACTCCAACTTGTCATAGAAATAAAGGGACAGGAAATCGTTTTTATGAATACCCACCTGGACGACAAACCGGATGATGCAGAAAGAATAGCAAATGTTCAGGAGATCAAGACAGCCGCTCAACAGTATGCAAGCCGTCCGGTCATCCTGTGCGGAGACTTTAACGACATTCCAACAAGCGCCACGATGGGAAAGATAAAGGAAGCCTTCGACGACTCGTGGGATCAGATCGGTGCGGGGGAAGGTAACACATATCCAGCTTCCAAGCCTGCAAAACGCCTCGATTACATTTTTACAAAGAAGAATAATTTGGGTTCGATAACGTCTCTTTCGTTAAAGCCCGTCTCTGCCAGAGTTATTGCAGGGGATGCATCAGACCACCTACCCTTACTGGTGGAATTCGAAATGAAATCAGGAAACTAAAAGCCATGCTTGACATCAAGTTCATCCGTGAAAACCACGACCTCGTGAGAAAGGGTGCAGAGGCAAAGGGCCTCACCGTAAACTTGGGCGAAATTATTACGCTCGATGAGAAGAGGCGGAACCTGATTCAGGAAGGCGAAGCTCTCAAAGCACAACGGAATCAGGTCTCGGCACAGATTGGGAAGCTCAAAAAAGAAGGCGGAGACGCGTCGAAAGCAATTGCAGACATGGAAATCGTCAAGAGTCGAATTCAATCCATCGACGAGGAGCTTCGTGAAGTCGAGACGAAACTGAATTCAGCATTGTTGAACGTCCCGAATATTCCGCATCCTTCAGTGCCCATCGGCAAAACGCCGGCGGAGAACAAGGAAATATTCAAGTGGGGTGAACAACCCAAGACGGATTTTCCGCTGAAGCCCCATTGGGAGCTCGCCGAGAAACATGGAATTATCGATTTCCATCGCGGCGCAAAAGTCACCGGCGCAGGTTTCCCGTTCTTCGTCGGCAAAGGTGCGACGCTCGAGCGCGCACTAATCAATTTCTTCCTCGACCAGGCATTGCAGCGTGGATACAAAGAAATCATGCCGCCTATTCTGGTGAACGAAGAGAGCGCACGCGGGACAGGCCAGCTTCCCGATAAGGAGGACCTGATGTACACTGCGGAACGTGATCAACTGTATATGATTCCGACCGCAGAAGTCCCTGTTTCGAATTTCCATCGTGATGAGGTTCTCGAGGAAAAAAGCCTTCCACTGAAGTATGCGGCGTATACGCCTTGTTTTCGGAGAGAAGCGGGGTCATACGGCAAGGATGTGCGGGGACTCAACCGTGTCCACCAGTTCGACAAGGTGGAGCTCGTGAAATTCGTGCACCCTTCTTTCTCGTATGATGAACTCGAATCACTCAGGCAGGATGCGGAGCACTTGTTACAGTCCCTCGGGCTCCAATATCGGGTGCTGTTAATGTGCACCGGAGATATGGGATTCACCCAGTCGAAGAAATACGACCTGGAAGTGTGGGCTCCGGGTCAGCAAAAATGGCTGGAGGTGTCGTCCTGCAGCAATTTTGAAGCTTTCCAGGCAAGGCGAATGAATGTGAGATTCCGTTCTGCAAGTGGAAAATCCGAATTCGTTCACACTCTCAACGGCTCCGGACTTGCCCTTCCTCGCGTCGTTGCTGCTTTGATCGAGCATCATCAAACGCCGGAAGGAAAAGTTGTCATACCGAAAGTCCTCCACTCTTACACGAAGTTCGAATTGATCGGCTGACATGAAACCACTCCTTCGCCTCAAGCCGTATCTCGTTCGATACAAAAAGACGCTGATGCTCGGAATCCTCACGGTGATCGGGACCAACCTGTTTAGCATTGCCCAGCCACTTTTTCTTGGATACGCGATCGACGAGCTCAAACAAGGGATCGAGTCGAAAACCTATATCACCGGTGATCTTCTGATGTGGGCCGGGCTTATCGTTGGTTTCACTTTTGTGGCAGGCTTTTTCATGTTTCTCACGCGGCAGACCATCATCGTGGTTTCTCGGCACATCGAGTTCGATCTGCGCAATGACCTTCTGGCTCATCTGCAAAAACTGCCTTAC
>JANOGR010000328.1:0-3207 GCA_031406095.1 Ignavibacteriales bacterium | reverse complement strand
GCCACCTGTTCGACCTTGAAGAACTTCACTTTGGCAGGCTTGAAGACTACGGAGCAAATGCATCAACGCTGCGGCCGGCTGATCTGAAGAACCAGAAAACCATTGATGCAAACCACAACGCAAAACCGATTGGACAGCTTCTTGCAATGTTCCGCTCAGGCCGGGCCGAATTCGTCCAACGCCTCGAATCCATGGATGATGCACAGGTTGCGCGCTCTGCTATTCACCCGCGCCTGAAAAAGCCCATGCGGGTAATCGACATGGCCTTCTTTGTTGCAGAACACGACGACCACCACATGGCAAGCATGACAGAAATTGCGCAGCACCTCGAACATCAATAATCTCATTTCCGTCATGGCATGGCATTACTTCCGACATAAAGCGTTCACGCTCCAACTCACATCAACGATTTTCATTACTGAGTTCTCACTGAAAAAGTCTCAGTCAGTCTGAGCGCCCGCCTGCCTCATTAAGCCTAATAAGGCGGGCAGGCAGCGAAGCGTAAGCATGCGTAGAGGGCGAAGTCGAAGACTGCTCAGCGCATGTTTCGACTTCGTCTGATAAATAACATCAGAACTGCGCTCAACATGACCATTTTGTTGCTTTTTCATCGTAAACTACTTAAAGGAGGCTCCTCATGGGCGAAATGCACATTAATTACCTTGCCGTTCTCGCAGCGGCGATTTCCAATATGGCCATTGGATTTCTGTGGTATGGCCCGCTGTTTGGAAAAAAATGGATGGCGTTGTCAGGCTACACCGAGGAACAAGTAAAGAGCATGAACCCCGGTCCTCTCTACGGCCAATCATTCGTTGCGGCGCTCTTGACGTATTACATCCTTGCCCGATTCATGGCCGGAACGACGACAATGATGCAAGGCATCGAGACTGCTGGTTTGGTGTGGCTGGGATTTGTGACTACGGTCCAGTTCACGGCAAGTTTGTTTTCAACGAGACCGAAAGCCTTGTATTTCCTGGATACTGGTTATCAGTTGGCTTCCTTCATCGCAGCGGGAGCTATCATCGCTCTCTGGAGGTAAGTCTATCCTTCTTTCATTACCGTGGAGAGATCTTGAGGAGAGGAATTCATTCACTTCACATAGGAGGCTTTCATGAAGCCTGTAATTAATTACATTGCGGTGGTCGTCAGCGCCGTTGCGAAATTCGCCTTGGGTGCGATCTGGTACGGTGTATTGTTCGGCCAAAAATGGATGGAGCTGACAGGTATGACCGAGGCAAAAGCGGCAGAAGCCAACATGGGCGTTACGTATGGCGGTGCCTTCGTATCGTACGCACTGCAGGCTTACATTATGGCGCATTTCGTCCATTACGCCAACGCTCAGGATGTCAAAGGAGGCGCTCAGACCGGGTTCTGGCTTTGGCTTGGATTCACGTTCGTTCTCCTCGTCCAGGGCACTCTTTTCGAGCAGCGATCATGGACATTGTTATTCATCAATGCGGGCTATGAATTGGTCTCCCTGCTTCTCATGGGGATTATTCTTGCTTCGTGGAAGAAAAAAACGGCAACAGCGTAAGGGGTTCAAAGCTCGGCCATAATGACTTGTTAAGGCAAGCTAGTACAACAGGTAGGTCGGCCCTAAGGCCGACCTACCTGCAACTCGAATGAAAGAACTTTCCGAAATCGTTTCCGCAGCGGAATTGCTCAGGAAATCCGGCAAGAAAGGCGCCCTGGCAACCGTCGTGAGAGTCCAGGGCTCCGCCTACCGGCGTCCGGGTGCAAGAATGCTGTTTTCCGAACGGGGACGGGAGGCCGGTTTTGTGAGCGCCGGATGCCTGGAAACCGACCTGATGGAACGGGCGCGGAAAGTCATGAGCTCGAATCTGCCCGTGCTCATTTCCTACGACACATCCTCCACTGACGACCTGATTATGGGTCTTGGATTAGGCTGTAATGGAATGGTCGAGATATTGCTGGAACCTCTCAATGAGAACATGGATTTCAAGTTGCGATTCCTTCGCAGTCTGGTCGACAAAAAGCAAAGCGGCGCAATGGCCACGGTGTTTCGACAACAAGGATTCTCCGGCGGTCTCGGCCGGGCCCTAGCTGTTGCTTCGGACAAAAATACGCTCAATAATTTCAACAACGTTGAACTTGCCGGATTGGTGACTCGCGACGCTCTCAGCGTTTTGAGGTCAGGCTTGAGCGCGACGAAGAAATACGAGCTCAAGAATGCGACGGTCGAAATGTCCATCGAGGCAATACTGCCCACGCTCCCTCTCGTGATTTTCGGCGCCGGACCCGACGCACAACCATTGATCAAGTTCGCCCATGAACTCGGCTGGCACACGACACTCGTCGACCACCGGCCTGCGTTCGCGACAAAGGAGAATTTTCCGCTTGCCGACGCCGTCATCGTTTCGCATGCGGAAGAGCTGTCAAAACACTTCGAAATTGACTCGCAAACTGTTGCTATTATCATGACTCACAATTTCCCGACCGAGTTGAAATTGCTCAGACTCCTTCTTCCCTCGCCCGCCCGATACGTGGGCTTGTTGGGTCCAAAAAATAAATTCGATTTGCTCAGCCAGCATCTCAGTCAGGAAGGGTTCGAGCCCACGAAGGAGCAGCTGATAAAACTGCACACCCCTATCGGACTCGATATCGGAGCTGAAACGCCCGATGAGATCGCGTTTTCAATTATTGCGGAAATTAAGGCCGTCATCGAGGGCAGAAAGGCGGGGTTCCTGAAGAACCTGGATGGGCCGATTCATGGTCCGAATCGCGATTAGAAAGCAAATGTCATTCCGTCGGATTTTAAGACGGAATCCAGAACGGGTTTGAGCTTTGTGCTTAGCCCAATTCACTGCGAGTGACGATAGGGTCGGGTTCTGGACTCCCGCCTGCCTGTCCGGTAGACAGGCTTACAACCGCGGGAGCGACAGTGTGGTTTATTTGTTTCTTTTCTTTTTTGCTTGTCATTCCCGCCCGCCTGCCTCTGCGATGGCATGCGCAATGGCGGGCAGGCACGTCTTAAGCGGGAATCCAGAACGAGTGCCAACACAGCCATTGTGGTTAATGTAAGTGAAACGCACCTGCTCGCCGACATACCGAAGCGACGCTGCGCGCCTCGTCCGTGTCGTCGACGAGTTGCCATGCGACCCGTGCACGGTACGGAAGTGATGAACAATCACATCGCCCGGCTCAACGTCGAAATAGACAATGTCGTATTTGCCCTCGTTGTTGTCG
>JANOGR010000325.1:0-13961 GCA_031406095.1 Ignavibacteriales bacterium | reverse complement strand
TTGTGCTGCGGGTCTTCATGGCCGAGGTCAAGCCCAGCGTGCGCGAGGTCATGGAAGACCTGATGGTGGACACCGCCAACCTGCTGGCCGAAATCGTGGAGCGGGACCTGCACGGCGGATCGATGGATTCCGGCGACTTGCGCGAGGCGTTTGTGGGCGCGCACGCACGCAAACTAAAAGCCCGGATTTTCGATCATCTCAAACAAGGAGTCGGCATCCACTCCTATGTCACCGATGCGGAGGGCAAGGTCATCTTCGACTCCCAGAATGGCAGGCGTGAGGGACAAAACCTGAGCCACATGCGCGATGTTTACTACACGCTCAAGGGAAGCTACGGAGCGCGCAGCAGTCGTGACGATCCGCACGACTCGTCCACCTCCGTGCTCTACGTCGCCGCGCCAATCGGAGATCCGTCCGCTCCCGCCGGTGTTCTAACGGTTTTCAAGCCGCAACTCGACATGATGCCGCTCGTTCGCGAGCGCCGACGCATCATCTACACCGCCTGCGGCCTCATCGGCGGCGGCATTCTGTTTCTCATCGGCGCGGTGTTTCTCTGGTTGTTCCGCCCTATCGGCAGGATCACCGAATACGCGACCATCGAGAACATCAGCAAGCAGGACATGATCGATTTTCACAAGAAGTATTTTGTTCCAAACGGAACGATCGTGGCTTTTTGGGGGGATTTCAAAACGGACGAAATGAAGTCGAAGGTCGAGAAGGCATTTGGCGGCTGGGCACGACGCGAGGTGACATACCCGTCTGTTCCGGAACCGCGCATGGCTTCGCAGCGAACCGTCAACTTCATCAAGAAGGACGATGTCAACCAATCGAACATCGCCATCGGCCATGTTGGCGGTCTGCTGAAAGACGCAGAGAGTTCACAGTTAAACCTGGCTGACCAGGCGTTTGGCGGAGCTTTTGCCTCCCGTCTTTTCAAGAAAGTCCGCTCGGAAGAGGGGCTTGCGTATTCCGTGTTTAGTTTCTGGGGAGAGAGCTGGGATTATCCCGGCCTCTTTCGAATGGGAGGTTCCACGAAGTCCGGCACAACGGTGAAAATGGTGCGCTCGGTTCTGCGCGAGTTCGAGGACGTCGTGAAAAACGGAATTACGGATGCCGAGTTGAAGTTCGCGAAGGAGTCGTTCCTAAATTCGTATGTATTTGAATTCGACACCAAAGGTGAGATCATCAACCGTTTGATCACCCTTGAATTTTATGGTTATCCAAAAGATTACATACAGAAGCAGCAACGAGAGGTGCAAGCGGCAACGAAACAATCCGTCAATGAAGCCATTGCAAAGCGCTGGAAACCGGAAGCGCTTACGGTCCTCGTTGTGGGGAAAGATTCCGATTTCGATGAACCGATGAGCTCGCTCGGCAACGTTCGCACCGTCGACATCACCATTCCCGCCCCTCCGGAAAAAATCCCGGATCCAACACCTGAAACCATCGGCAAAGGGAAGGAAATACTGAAAAAGGCACTTGCTGCAATGGGCGGAGAGAAAGTGCTGGGCATAAAGGACATTATACAGAGCGCTCAGATGACGATGACAACGCCGATGGGCGAGATGGCGATGGAAACACAGATGACATGGGTGTCTCCGAACAAAATGGCTCAGAGCATGAAAATGGCAATGGGTGAAATGACGAGCGGATTCGACGGCACGAGCGGATGGATGAAATCCCCGATGGGAACGCAGGACTTGCCCGCTTCGCAAAAAGAGGAGCTTGTAAAGTCGATGACACTGAACACGTACGTTCTGCTGAAAGGCATCGATGGCCCGGATTACACCGTGCAGTTTTTCAAAGACGACAAACTCAACGATAAACCGGTTCAGGTCGTCATCGTTCGGCACAAGCAGACAAGCAATTCGGTGAGAGTGTATGTCGACCCGCAGAATTCCATCGTGGTCAAACGCGTCTCACGTGGCCGGACCATGCAGGGTCCTGCCGTCCTGGAAGAGCTTCTTTCTGATTACCGGGATGTGGACGGCGTAAAGATTCCCTTTAAGGTGGAGACATATGCCGACGGGAAAAGACAATCGCTGACCACGATCAGCAGCGTGAAGATCAACTCCGGCGTCAAGGACGACGTGTTCAAAAAGCCCTAGGACTAACAAGATCATTCTGCACAAAAGCCAAGCTACGCGGCGTAGTAAACGGAGTGATTGCGGTTATCCACTCGTTAAGCGCAATGGCGGTGGAAAAAATGAGAGAGAAAGTGTATCTTAACTGGCGATCAAGGAGATTGATTATGAGGCAAGTTATTGTATATCCTGGTGAAGACTCTTATTGGGTTGTTGAATGTCCGAGCCTTCCCGGCTGCATCAGTCAAGGCAAAACCAAGGAAGAAGCCATCACCAACATTCGAGAAGCCATCGAGGGATATGTTGCCACTCTTGAAGGAGATCATCTTCCCATCCCGCCAGAAAGGTTTGAGGCAGTTCTTATCGCCGTATGAGAACACTCCCACGGATCTCCGGACGGGAATGTGTAAAGGCGCTCTCCAAAATCGGGTTTGTTCTGCGACGTCAGCACGGTAGTCACATGATTCTTCGACGCATCAATCCCTTTGCACAACTCGTCGTTCCAGACCACAAGGAACTGACCGTGGCACCCTCCGAGCAATCATTCACCAGGCAACTACTTCAGTCGATGAGTTTACAGCTTTACTGTAAAGAATTACCCGCCACTACGCCTCACAGGCGTAAAAACGGTCAGAGTTATTAGGAGAGGAACAGAAATCAAATGGAAAGCGAACGGTTTTATCGCAGAGTGTTTTATGCCGGCGGCGGGTGGAATTTCCTCATGTCGATACCGATGACATTCCTCGTCAGCTCACTGCCGGCGATGATTCAAATCGACGCCCCGCGCTATCCCATCTTTGTGTATTTCAACCTGATGACGGTGTGCCTGTTTGGGTGCATTCAGATCCTGGTGGCGAGGAATCTAAGCTCATCGAGGTCACTCGTGAAGATTCTCGTCTGGTCGAAAATGCTCACCGTGGTTGTTTTTGTTGCAGCCTTGTTTTTCCTTGCCATGCCGCCGAACCTGACGAACTTTCTTCTTCCCGGAATGATCATCGACTTGATCTTCGGCGTGTTGTTCTGGCGCTATTTATTTTTCTCATCGAAGGACTTAGCAAGGTTGTAGAAATACTGGTTTGCAGGGCAAACCTTCGGAAGGCCAGTGTCGGACTGAGCAAACCTTCCGAAGGTCTAGCCTGTCGCATCATCGCCACTTCCTGTCTATCCGGCTCCACACAAGGTCCATGAGTTTGCTATCGAATTCCACACCCACAACCCGTGCAAGAAAAGCCCTGATTTCTGTAAAGTTGCTCTCGAAATCTTCCTTGATTGAAAGCCTCGTGCGTTTCTTGAATGCCTCCCAGTGGCGTTGAGCGCCTGAGTTCTCTCCCAAATTAGACATAAGCAGTTCCTCTGCCGCTTTCAGACTGGTCTGCCTTCGAGCAAACGTGTTCTTTACAGCAGCCTGAAGGGATGCCAATGAAAAATCGAATTCGCGGGATAAAAACACTATGTCAAAGAAATCTTTCATGCGCGTGTTGAAAGTCGTTAGCTTGACCATCGCCTCAAGCTTTTCTGCTACAATTGTTTCTTTTGAATAGGCTAGCACCTTTAAACTTTCGCTGTTGAGCAGGGTCGGGTAGTCCATCTGGAGAGGCCCAGGGCTTACGACATCACCGAACCCAAAATCGATCTTGATATTAGTTCGAGCTGTTCCAATTTTCGCTGTAAGCTTGATCCGAACGCCTTCGTAGCCCGTGTCTTCTTTGATCACTTCACCCATGACTGACTCTGGAAGAAATCGCACGCCATCTTCCAGGTCCACGGAGGCAATTTCTCGAATGATACGTTCGAGCTCTTTGCGGTCGGTAGGAATATCGATCCCAAGAAAATCGATGTCCTTGGTGGGTCTCGCTTTTTCTATATTATATGCTAGGAGAAGAAGTCCGCCCTTCAAAACAAATTTGTTGACGTATCCCGATATTGCGAGACGCGAAAGAAAGCGTTCTTGAATGTATCGCAGCAGAAGAACGTTAAAATCAAGATTCTCTTTGTCAGCGATGTTCTTTAATCTTGCCAACACGGAGGCAGGTATATTTACAGGTTTCTTATTCACCCCACGATTGCCTTTACATACTGAGGGAGTATCCCTTTGACCCGGCAAATATCTGCGAACTTCATGAGTAGATTCAGATCCCGTTTGGGACGGCGAAGGTACTGCTTGAGAGCTTCGAGAGCAATATCCTCACCGAGCTTGTCGCGAAAGCGAAAAGAGTCACAAATGGTCTTCTCCGGACCGTAGATTCTGATATGGCCAGCCTTTGACTCTTGATGCTCAATCCCCGCCTTATGCTGCGCACGGGAAAAATAGTAGACCTCGGTCGGAGGAGATGAGAGCTTGATGGGTTTATCTGATCGCGGGATCGCAAAGCTGACAGCTGAGGGCACAAATGTTGTCAGTTCGTGGTAGGCAAGCGCCGACGTCAGGCAGATCACGGCCTTGGGCATGGACAGACAGATCTCTACCATGCCAGTTGACTCTCCAGGAGACATGTTCGCGAGACGGTAAAGACCAGGTTTCACCTTGACGATACGACCCTCCTGGAAGAGCCTTTGGATATCTCTCGTCTGGAACCCGCTCGCCTTCATATCCTTCATTCGAGCATATCCTTTGTGGACTTTGAAATATGTTAGAATGGCGTCCATCGGTGAGAATCTAATGTTCTGCACTTAATATAAATATGCAGAAATAAAGAATCAAGGGAAATCCGGCACTTTGGCGGGCCTCCTGACGCTATCGGGCAATCAGGCTCTGGAAGGTGGTTGAAAACTAGCTTGCAGGGCAAACCTTCGGAAGGGCTGCTTTGGACTGAGCGAACCTTCCGAAGGCGACCTGTCGCATCATCGCCCCTTGGCTAACGCGGTCTCGTAGGCCTTTTTGGTTTTCTCGCCGACGCGCTCCCACAAGAACTCCTTCCGAATTCTCTCCCGCAGCGAAGGATCCTTCCGTTTTGCCATGGCTTTCTGGATGCCTTTTCTGATAGAATCGACGGAATACGGGGCGACGTATTCTGCCTGCAGGCCAAAGTAGTCCTTCGTCCCGCCGTGCGGCGTGATCACAATCTTCGCCCCGGCGAGCGCGGCTTCGAGCGCAGCAATCCCTGGAGTTTCGAACAGAGAGGGCAGTGCAAAAACGTCGCACGCAGCATACGCCGAAGCAAGCAATTCGGAATCGTGCGGGATGCTGTCCAGAATCTTCAATCGGGGGTTTTTCTTGGCCAAGTCCAGGCATTTCCTGCCGTCCTCGCCTTTCTCAATCCTTCCGATAATGACGGCCTGTTTGTTGATGCCTTCCAGGGCTTGAATCAGCCGCAGGATATTTTTCCGTTCGGGACCAACATGGCCCACATTCAGGATGAAATCTCTCACACCGAATTTCTTGCTGAAAAGGAAGGGTTTCGCTTCGTAGAATCTTTTCTCCACGCCGTTAGGAATCACGGAAATCTTCTCCATCGGCACTCCGAAACCTTCTGTATAGAGCAGAGATTCTTCCGTGGTGTTTGGCAGAACGGCTTTTGCCCAGCGGCAGATTTCGGCAATAACCCCGTAGTCGGTCCAAAAACCTCTCACAAACCTCTTTGCCATTTTTTCAGCAAATAGTGCCGCACGAACGACGGTTAAAGAACGGCGCGTCCAAAAAATGGGCGTCACCACAAACGGAATCCCCTGCTGCTGGAGAACCCTCGCCAAATGGAACGTCCCGATGTTCGCACTGAAGATGTGCACCAGGTCCACGTTCTCCCTCCGCAGTTCCTGCCAGGAATCAAAGAGCGTGACGCCAACGCCTAATCGTTCCAGGCAGCGTTTCGTCTGAAATATCTGCGTTCGCGGACCTCCCCGCAGCATCATGACTGCCTGGTAGGATGCAAAACAAACTTTCATGTTGGATTTTGCCGTTTGGGAGTTATCGGGACAACAAGTTGACCGTCTGAGTCAACGGAATTCGGTAGTTAAATTTTCGACAGCGTAAATAGTCCTTCGGCATGGCGAACGGCTTCGGTTTCGACTCCCACTTGACCGCGTCGAGGTGTATATCCGGACGCAGTTCAAGCAAGGCCTCTGTTCCGTCTCCTTTTGTGATTCTGAGAAACACGTCCCGGGAATTCGGCCTTCCCGACGTCTTCAGGCGGCTGCCTTCGTACGACAACCGGAGGTTCATCGTTTGCCGATCCTGCCACCACTCCGCATAGTCAGCAAAGCATATCATCGGGATTTTTCTCCCGGCAACGAAATTGAACACATGCTCCAGCACGCTGTGATGCCCGTCCTTCGGATGGTGGTAGAAGATCAGAGGAAGGCGTGAGGCCAGCTTCTGACGCAGAATGAATTCGAAATACTGGACCATGCGCGCATCCTTGTAGCCTTGCCGCTTGAGGCTTCCGATACAAATGGGATGGACGGGGATCTGCGGCACGCCGAGGAACTTGTCTTCAAAATACGGCGTCGACGGAAGATTGTCATAGTCAAAAGAAAATTCCGACGAATACTTCAATCTGTGTTCCTTCACAGCCCGCGCGAGCCCCTCGTTCCATTTTCCGAACGGCGCGGCGAACCCTTTCGGTTCGATTCCGGCCAAACGCATGACCTCCAATGCCTTGCCGATATTTTCAAGGTTTCGTTCAAACTCCTTGTAGACACGATGATCGAAGCAATGGACTCCAAGTTCCTGATGTTCCATCCTTTTGAAAACCGGCATCATCTTTGCCTGGCTTTTGGCATCAATGAACCACGACATGGGCACACGGTGTTGACCCGCGACACTGTAGAGCTGCTGAATCTCCTTCTCGGTTCCACGATCCGTGTCCACGCGGAACGAAAAAACGGATTCAGAATCCCTGGGATAGTACCAGAGGTGTGCGTACGGCATGCTCCGGCGATGGTGAAGAATCTCCAAAGCCCGTGCAACCAGCCTGCGGACATTCCCGCGTGACACGACGGAAACATGTTCATACGGCAATCGCTTCGTGGGAGAATAAAAGGACTTCGCGGCCGACCGGTGGTCGAGCATGACGGCCTCGATGTCAAACGGTAAAGCCACGACATGTCCACCAAGAAACTCGCCGACATAGCACGTCGTCGCCCCCCGCTCGTTTTTCAACGTGTTTGCATTCATCGGCACGCGGCACTTCTGACGGATATCAATCAAACCTGCGTCTTCAAACTCGGAGTCGGGCTCGGGAAGGAGATAGCGGACGTTCATATTCGCGTAGTGTGAACCTGCCAGTTGGGCGAAAATCCTCGCAGAACATAACACTGCTCCGCCTTTTTTGAGATATCCCCGCACGCCCTCAGCGTCGCGTTCATCCACGGAGTCTCCAATCACAACCACGCTGAAGTGATTCGCTGAAATCTCCTCGCCGACGTGCGAGAACGGAACTCCTTCCTGCTGGAGAAGAAGTCTCCAGCCGGGAGAGTCGCCGAGAATGCCGATGTTGATCTGCACTACGCTCTCCTCAAGAGGTTCATGATTTCACGGGTGGTGACGGCTCGAATCGCAATCATAGAGACGCCATAGACGGCGGCGCCAACGAGAGTCACCAGCAACACGTTGACCGCAGAAGTCAGCTCGACGGCCAATGCCATGAGGACGCTCGAAAGAATAACTTTCCCAAGCCCTTTTGGTACCGTCAAAGTACAGATTTTTTTCATTTGAAAATGGAGAATCAACAATGTGACACCTTCCGACAGGATGATGCCGAATGCCGTGCCCATATAACCGAACGACATTGTGAAAGTTGTTACGGCAACCACGTACACGGCAGCGCTCGCGGACATCATATATCCATAAGTCTTATACCGGCCGAGAGCGATGAACGCATTCGAGTAAACAGAATTAAAAATCGTGAGGAAGAAATACCAGATGAATACCCGAAACACATCCGCTGCCGCCAGGTACTCTGCACCGAACACGAGAGCTACAAGGGGCTGAGCCAGCAGGGTTCCGCCCACGGCAATCGGCATTCCCACGAGGATCAGCCACCGCATCGTTTCCCCGATGCGATTTGAGAGGACGTCCGGCGAAATCCCTTGCCAGCGCGTCAGGGCGGGCAGAAGCAGCGGGGCAATCACGCGATCAACCATCAGCAGGTAGAAAACAATTTTACTCGCCGCACTAAAGATTCCGACGTCCGCATTCGATTTCAGAATTGCCAGTGCGATGGGAGGATAGTTGACTGTAAACTGCGCAAGAATTGAACCGACCGCAATGGGAAGAGACTGCTTGAGCATTGATTTCCAGACAGCGGGTCGAATTCGGAATGTGAGCGATCCTCCGCCCTTCCTGAATTTCCGGAGCAACACCGCCGCAAAGAGAAGGTCTCCCAGGACGCCGGCGCCTGCAACCCACAGAATATCTCCTGGCGATCGAACCAGAACGACGACAAGGAGAAGGTAAAGAGCCGGAGAAGTCACGCGGCCGATTCCCATAATGCCCATCTGCTCTTTGCCCTGAAAATACCACTCGATAAGCAGTGCGTATGCGAAAATGCTCAAAGAAAATACTGAAACGACCAATCCTGTTATGGTATCACTGATGAGCAGCAACGACGCTGATACAATGATCGTGACAGTTGCCCCAGCGAGAACAAGTCGCAGGCTTAGGAAATCGATCACGACATCGTCCGGTGCCCCCTTTGCTATTTCACGCGCACCAAGATGTGCCAACCCCATCGAGCTGACCATGATCCCGTATGAAAGTACGGCGAACCCGATGTTGACTGAACCGAATGCTTCTGCCCCCAAGATTCTTGCAAGATACGCTACCGAGGCAAAGCCAAGCAGCCGGCGGACAATATCCGCGCTCAGCAGAGAAAACAGGTTTCGAGCGAATGATTTCATAGGGTTAAATCGATGATAAGTTCTTCCAGCTCTTTTTCTCGTCTTTCAACGGGGAAATCCTTGACAATTCGTTTGCGAGCTTGTTTTCCCATCCGTTGGGGGGCTTTGAGCGCCATGATGATCGCTTGCGTCAGGCCAATCACGTCGTCAGGCGGAACGAGGAACCCGGTTTTACCGACCGCCGATGGAATCCCGCCCACCGTCGTCGCAACCGGGATGCACTCACACAACATGGCCTCGCACAATGTGTTCGGCAAGCCTTCCCTGCGCGAGGGTTGGCAGTAAACTTGTGCACGACGGTAGTGGGCGAGGAGGTCGGACCTTGGGACAGGCTCGTAAAAATGAATGTTGCGGGGCGGGTTCAGTTGCTGGACGGCTTGCGGGCGGACGCCGACGACTTTGAATTGCACTCGCGGCAGGTTGCGGGCCGCCTCGATGAGAGTATCGATGCCTTTCAGGCGTACTCTCCGTTCATTCAGGACCACTGCGACCGTCAGGACTTCAGAGCGCTTGTTCCCTTTCGGCGTCCAGAACTCAGTGTCGTAACCTGTTGGAACATACCGGATGTTTTTGCCTTCGCCCGCAATACGCTCTTTGATCTCCAACCGCAAAGTTTCATCAACAACCAGAACACGGCTTGAATAGCGGAGGGCATACCTCACAAGAACTGATTTCCAGGGGTTGAGGAACATGCCGTAGTTGAGGCCGGGTTCCCGGGCAACGTCCACTCCTCCCACGACGATGATGGACTTTTTGCCGAAGAAACGTGCTGCCATGACAGCAATCGCCGCATACACGGAAGCAAACCAGCAAAAGACGAGGTCATGCCGCGGAGCGGACCAGAGAATTCTGAGGACTTGCGTGAACCCGTGGCCGATGAGGGCTTGAACCCGGAAAAGCCTGGAAAGAAAGTCGAGGTCGTCTTGAATAAACGGTGTGTGGAACGCAGAAATGAAAAGTATGTGGGGGGGCTTTTTCAGCGGACGAGTTATCTTTTCGTAATCTCACCCATCACAAACGGCCGTTCCTTTTTCTTTTGGAGAGCTGAAATGACCTTATCTGTGTACGAAGGTGCAACGATCAGAATCAACCCAACCCCCAGGTTGAAGGTACGGCGCATTTCCTGCTCGGGGACATTGCCCGTTCTCTGGATCAAACGGAACAACGCCGGCCGTTCCCACGCATGCCAGTCAATCTTGAGTTTGAGTTTTTTCGGGACGACCCGCATCGTGTTACCTTCGATGCCGCCGCCGGTAATATGCGACATGGCTTTGATCTCGTATCGGGAGAGAAGCGGGTAGACGATTTTGTAATAAGACTTGTGAATTGCCAACAGGTCGTCTCCGAGAGTCTTGCCTTTTTTATCGACGTTTGTGCTCAACGAATATTTGTCGAGCAGCACTTTGCGTGCAAGGGAATATCCGTTCGTATGCAAACCGTTGGAAGGCAGGCCAATCAAGACGTCGCCCCTGCGGACTTTTCGTCCATCAATGATCTTGGCTGCATCAACGACGCCGACGATCGTTCCGGCGATATCATACTCACCGTTTAAATACATGCCGGGCATTTCAGCCGTTTCTCCGCCGATGAGTGCGCAGTCATTCTCCTTGCAGGCTTTCACAAACCCCTTGATGACTTTTTCCGCCACTTCCGGGGAAAGTTTGCCCGTCGCAAAATAATCCAGGAAAAACAACGGTTTGGCGCCGCAAACGAGAATGTCATTCACGCAATGGTTCACCAGATCCTGCCCGATGGTGTTGTGCCGGTTGACCGCAAAAGCGATTTTCAGTTTAGTCCCGACGCCGTCGACGCTCGAGACGAGAACCGGGGTTTTGATCCCGTGAAAGTTTGCGCGATAAAACCCGCCGAACAACCCGATATCAGCCCACACGTTCTTGTTAAACGTGGTTCGAATCGGGCCTTTGATGCGCCGCACGAGTTCATCACCCGCCTCAATGTCGACTCCGGATTTCTTATACGTATCCATTCCGACACCAAGATAATTTTTTTTCTATCGTTGAACAAGCGTATTTCCCTTGTTCGTAGTGTCTCAATTTGTTTGGCCCGTAAGTGGTGTCAGGACTTTCCTCCTGACACAGCAGCTTTTCGGTCAGGATGAAAGTCCTGACCGCACGAAATTAAGACACTACCACCTTGTTGCGATTCTTCACGGGCTTGGCTATATTGACAAATAATCCTTCGCCCTATGCACACCGTCAGCATCCAAGGCTCTCCCGAGAAAATTCCCGTCGGCAAGATCGTTTGCGTCGGACGCAACTATGCCGAACATGCAAAGGAGATGAAGTCCGACATACCCGAGTCGCCGGTGATCTTTCTCAAACCGCCGACCGCCATCATCGCAAATGGAGGCCGAGTTCTCATTCCGGCGATTTCGAAAGATGTCCATCATGAAGTGGAAATGACTGTGTTGATCGGCGAGGGGGGCAAGGACATTCCCAGAGATCGCGCCTTAAAGCACGTCGCGGGTTATGGGATCGGGTTGGACATGACGCTTCGCGATGTTCAGGCTGAAGCCAAGAGAAAAAGCCTCCCCTGGACCCTTTCAAAAGGATTTGATACCTCCGCCCCTCTTTCGGAATTTGTACCTGCATCCAGCATCGGGGATCCCCACAATCTGAACGTTACGTTGTCCGTCAACGGTTCAGTGCGGCAGCAATCCAACACAAGGCATTTTATCTTCAAGGTTGACCATCTCATTGCATTCATTTCTCAGGTTATCTCACTTGAACGAGGCGATGTTCTCTATACAGGAACCCCCGAGGGGGTGGCGCAGGTTGTTTCGGGCGATAAACTCGAAGCCCGCCTGACAAATCCGGAAGGAAATGTTTTGGCGGTTCTTTCCGTTTCCGTAGGCTAGAATGCCTTTTCAAAAAATAAAGCAGTTTGTCTCCAACTACCGGGGACCCATTGTCACATGGTTGCTCATTGCCCTTTTGATCAGCGTCGGGCTCTATTTTGGAATTGATGAGCACATTCTTGGG
The DNA here is from genome assembly GCA_031406095.1 of Ignavibacteriales bacterium. Classification (GTDB taxonomy): domain Bacteria; phylum Bacteroidota; class Ignavibacteria; order UBA10030; family UBA10030; genus JANOGR01. The sequence goes on along the minus strand of JANOGR010000325.1, from coordinate 2,038 downwards.
GCCATTGTCGTCCTTCTGGGGATTCTTGGGCAGGCATTCGGTGCCCTTGTTGCCTGGATCGGCCTCGTGCCTCTCGTCGGCCCCATCATTGCCAAAATTCTGGCTCTCCCCTTCATCTGGATTCTCAACGGCATCGGCTATCTCGCATCAGCAATTGCAATAAAGCGGGGATATACCAAAGACGTCCTGAATCACAGGGTCATCACGATTACCCTCCTTGTCGGGATAACGCTGGGTTATGTGCTCGGGAAAATTGTCTAGAGACGAGGTGAAGGTCGAAGTCTGATAATGAAAGTCTGAGGGAGGATGTTCACCATTCCCTATCTTGCTAGTTGTGGGTCCAAACATTACCTTAGAGCTGTTAGCGTTGTCACCACTTCCTGTTCCTGCAACTCATTTCTTGACGGCATCATAGACGACTTTTGGGCAGAATTATTGCCATATCGATTCCGAAGGGCGGCGTCGGAAAAACGACGACCGCTGTGAATCTCGCCGCGAGTTTCGCGGTGTACGAAAAACGCACCCTCCTTATTGATGCGGACCCGTTTGGCGCGTGCAGCATGTCGCTCGGGTTCACGCAGGAACGCCAAACCGCCGGCCTCTACGAAGTCTTCAACTTCGTCCACTCGATGGGCCAGGTGATCCACCGGACGGAAATCCCGTTTCTCGATTTTGTACCGTGCAATGTTCGCACGACTCAGATGGAAGACCGAATCATGAGACTTGCGGAAAACCGGACGATGCTGAAAAACGTCCTGCGTTCCGTTGTACCGCACTACGATTACATTGTGATCGATACGCCTCCGTACTTACGCGGACTGACGACGAACGCGTTGACGTGTGCGAATTCTGCGCTCATCCCCGTCAAGTCGGGGCATTTTTCACTGGAGGGAATCGAAAAACTCTTCAAGTATTTCGAGTGGGTCCATGAAGCTGCCAATCCGACTTTAGAGGTGGAAGGAATTCTACAGACGATGTACGAACCTCACTTGAAGGTCACGGAAATCACCGACCGCGAGCTGCAGCTTCGATTCAGAAAACACCTGTTGAAAACTTTTATACCGAAGAATACGCATCTCCCGGAGGCATCGTTTTACGGGAAACCTGCCATTCTCTTCAATGCCCAATCCAGGGGCACACTCGCCTACCTTGAGCTCGCTCGCGAACTGATCGGACGGCATCAGGTTCAGGCGCAGGCACAGTCCGAACCGCAATATCTTGCCGAGAAGTCCGCGTAAACGCGGCGCCGTTGATTCCATACCTGTTTTTTTGTTAATTAGTGTTACGGGAAAAGGAGGAAACCATGAAATCGATCGTGGTTTTGTTCTTATTGACTGTATGCCTTGCGCTCGGAGCTTTGTCACAGGAGAGATTCGGGATTGAACTTGTCGGAGGCAGGCTCTTCAACAAAACTCAGGGAAATGGGCTGACGGCGTTTGGTGACGGATTTTCGGTCGGCTCAGGACTATCCTACGACGCCTCCGAACAGACTCAGATAGGCTTGAGAGTCGTTTATTCGGAGATGCCCTATACGTCTTCCGCATACTACGGAGTTAGGCCGGCTGCCATTGATAAGATAACTTCGTTGTTCTTCCAGGACGAAAAGGCATCATCCTTCGAAACGTCGGTCGGCCTGAAGTTCACATCAGAGACCTCGTTGTTCGTCAGGCCTTATTTGTTTATTCGTGGTGGCTTATATTTCACAAAGACGGAGAAAAAAGAATCTTCGTACCGGAGCGTTGATGACATCCGTCCGCCGACGGTGATAGAGACTTCTTCAACGAACGGGTTTGGCGCAATCGGAGCTGGATTGAAATTCTCTTTGCTCTCAGAACTCTCATTGAACGTAGAAACAGCCATCCACAAATTCTTTGCCCAAAACTCCGTTCTCGTTCCATTTCTTATTACGACATGCATAACAATGTAAATCCGTGAATTTCCATAATTTGAGGTCTCAAGGGTAGCTCTCCAGCTACCCTTTTGTTTGTTTCATAGACAAATTATGAGCCAACCCGAACTTTCGAAAGCCTACAACCCC
>JANOGR010000319.1:0-23899 GCA_031406095.1 Ignavibacteriales bacterium | reverse complement strand
ATTGTGGGCATTATGGGGGAAGTCACTGCGATTCCCCTGGTAGCACCGCAATTGAGTATTGGAACTTTCTTTGGAACTCAGTTGACATTTCGGTACTTACCGACCTACACGATCGAAGATTTCGGTGAGATCAAATACTTTGGATTTGGCGCACAGCACAATCCGGGCGTTTGGTTTGGCGATATCCTGCCGCTGGAACTTTCGGCCAGTTTCTTTACTCAATCTTTGGAAGCTGGTTCGGTTTTTAAAACCAAAGCGACTGCTTTTGGAGTGAACGCGAGCAAACGACTCGGCTGGGGTTTCTTGAACATCACTCCTTATGGCGGCTTCATGGTTGAATCGTCCTCAATGACATTTACGTATGATTACATTATTGCTACTCAGTTTGGCCCGTCGGCGCAAAAAGTCGAGTTTGAACTTACCGGCGAAAACAAAACACGGGTAACAGCCGGCGTGAGCATTAAAGTCCTGATCGTAAACATCAACGCAGATTACAGCTGGGCGAAGTATAATTCTGCCAGTATCGGTTTGATGTTTATTATCTAGGGAGAGCAGACTTCCTGCTGTAACAAACAGGCTGATTCGTCTTAGAATCAGCCTGTTTTGTTTTGTCCAAAGTTTATCGTATATTACCCTGTGCCTCAGTAGAGCTGAGGCATTTTCTTTTTCTGACGCAGATTTTCACAGATTTTAGCTGATTTCGCAGATGCGGAATGCATCGTCACTCCAGCAGGCGTGCAGTTCAAACAGGCAGCAATGACGTAACGAAATGAAACTACGAGAAGACATACGAAATATTGCCATTATTGCACATGTCGACCATGGGAAAACGACGCTTGTCGACTACATGCTGCGTCAAACCGGCACATTTCGGGCCAACCAGGATATGGGCACACGGGTTATGGACTCGAACGAACTGGAACGCGAACGCGGGATCACGATTCTGGCAAAGAACACGGCAGTTTTTCACTCATCCCCCAGTTATCCTACGGTCATCAAAATCAATATTGTTGATACGCCCGGCCACTCCGATTTCTCCGGTGAAGTCGAACGCACCTTAAGGATGGTCGACGGGGTCCTGCTCCTGGTTGATGCTGCCGAGGGCCCGTTGCCGGGGACAAAGTTCGTTCTCAAAAAATCATTGGAGCTGCATCTGCAGCCGATCGTCGTCATTAACAAAATCGACAGGAAAGACGCCCGGCCTCACGAAGTCCTTGACGAGGTGTTCGAGTTGTTCCTTTCGCTGGGGGCTAACAATCAGCAGCTTGATTTTCCCGTCGTCTACACTATCGCAAAACACGGAATCGCCAAACGAGAACTTGAAGACGAGGGAAAGAACCTCGAACCTCTTTTTGATGCCATCATCAGCAGAGTCCCTCCTCCACCGGGCGAAACAGAGGCGCCGTTTCAAATGCTCGTCACGACGATAGATTACAACGATTATCTCGGCCGCCTTGGTATTGGAAGAATATTTCGCGGGACCATCCGGCTCGGCTCGGCGATGAAAGTGGTTCACCATGATGGCTCTGTCGAGGATGCGCGGGTCACAAAAATCTACACTTTCCAGGGTCTCAAACGCCTTGAGGTCAACGAAGCAAGCGCCGGAGATATTATTGCTCTCGCAGGTATGGAGGACGTCGATATCGGCGAAACGATCGCAGACGCTTCAGACCCGAGGCCTTTACCGTTCACCTCGATCGAAGAGCCGACCCTTTCCATGAATTTCGTGGTCAATAACTCGCCGTTTGCAGGCCTGGAAGGAAAGTACGTCACCACCCGCCATCTCGGCGAACGCCTGGCGCGTGAGCTTCGCTCCAACGTGAGTCTCCGTGTCGAATTGACCGATTCGCCCGACGTTTTCAAAGTAAGTGGACGAGGGGAACTCCATCTTGCGATTCTCATTGAAACGATGCGGCGTGAGGGTTTTGAATTCCAGGTTTCGCGCCCCGAAGTGATCCTCAAGCGTATCGCTGACGTTTTGTGCGAACCGATGGAGCACGTCATTATCGACGTGCCCGATGAGTTCGTCGGCACAGTGATGGAAAACCTCGGCCAGCGAAAAGGTGAGCTCAAGAATATGATACAGATCCAGGGCAATACGAGACTCGAATTTACCGTGCCTGCCCGCGGCCTCATCGGTTTTCGTTCTGATTTCCTCACCCAAACCAAGGGGACCGGAATCTTGCATCACAATTTTCACGGTTACGAGCCGTTCAAAGGAGAGCTTTCTCACCGCACAAAAGGCGCGTTGGTCGCTTTGGAAGATGGCGTGGCCGTCGCGTATGGCATGTGGAAGTTGCAGGAGCGGTCAAGGTTTTTTCTTGAACCTGGGTCGAGAGTGTACGCCGGAATGGTGGTCGGTGAAAACTCACGGGAACAAGATATGGTCGTCAATGTCTGCAAAACCAAACATCTGACCAACATGCGGGCTTCCGGGTCTGATGAAGCTGTACGGTTGGAGCCGCCCCACGTGCCCTCACTCGAGCAGGCGATTGAATGGATCGCCGACGACGAGTTCGTCGAGGTGACTCCAAAATCCATCCGGCTTCGAAAGCGCTACCTCGACCACAACGAGAGAAACAGGATGTCGCGGAAAAAGACGGAAATAGTTGAGGTATGATTTTGTCACAATCTGCATTAAGGCAATTTAATTAGACTTTCATTGTACGGTTTGGTAAGCTTCTCACCGCAAGACGACCGGAGCATTTCAAATCACTATTCAAACCCAAATCCACTTAAGGAGTGTTCAAATGAAGAAACTCATGGTACTTGTGATCGCGATCGGCGTTGCCTTCGGGCAAGTGATCTTCGCACAGGAGAAGCCGGCCGAGAAGATGGAGAAGAAGGCCGAACAGATGGAAAAGAAGGACGAGAAGAAGGCTGCCAAGAAGAAGATGGCTAAGAAATCAGCGAAAAAAGCGAAGAAGGCAGAAAAGAAGATGGAGAAAAAGGAAGAGCCGAAGCAGTAAGTTTTCCATTGTTCGATCTTTTAGAAAAGCGGCTTCGAGAAATCGAGGCCGCTTTTCTTTTTTTTGCTTACATTGTTTGCCTCACGCATGAATATTCTCCATGTTCTGTCGCAATTTGAGGTTACGGGCGCCGAAATCTATGCGGTTACTCTCGCTCATGCTCAACTCCGCCGCGGCCACCAGCCCGTCATCGTCTCCGACACACTCTCCACGCCGTCTGAAGTTCCTTATATCCAGCTCCCGGTGGGCCGCCGGTCATATTCTCAGCGGCTGAAAAACATCTTGGAAATCTCAAGACTCATTGAAAGAAACAATATCCATGTGGTCCATGCCCACTCGCGGGCTGCGAGCTGGGTTTCCTATTTCGCAACACGCTTTACGGGAACGGCGTTCGTCTCGACGATCCATGGGAGACAGCACCTGCATTTCAGCAGCAAGTCTTTCAGTGTGTACGGCCGACACATCATCGCGGTTTCTGAAAGTCTGAAAGAACATTTGGTGCGTGAACTGGGTTTACAGTCAAGCGATATTCTTGTCGTCCCAAACGGGTTGGAAATTAAACGATGGACGCGTCATCGCGGGTCGGCGACCAAGAGACGCGTGTTCGGAGTCGAACAAAACGTCAAGGTCATCCTGTTTGTGGGCAGGCTTTCGGGGCCCAAGGGGGATATCGTTCGGTTTATTGTTTCGGAAATTGTTCCCCGGCTCGAACATAAAATGAACTTCGTTTTCTGCGTGGTCGGCGGACTGCATGTTCCTGACGACATTCCGAGATTGTTCGAAGAGACGAACAGGGTGTTCGGCCGACACGTCGTCATTCTGAAGGATTTCCAGAGCGACATCCTACCCTATTTGCGGGCTGCAGATCTTGTTGTTGCCTCGGGCCGCGTTGTCATGGAATCTCTCCTTGCGGGCCGCCCCACCATTGCCTTCGGTGAAACGAATTATCATGGATTTGTCACGGAGAGCATCTTTGAGGAGGCCATGAAAACGAACTTTGGAGATACCGGCGTCCTCGAAAAACCGGATGCCGGGACTGTCGCCGCGGAACTCCAGGCTTCTATCAAAAAGAAGAATGGGCTCAGCTTTTCCATCCGAAATCAACTGAAGGAGCGTTTTGACGTGCGCACCGTGGAACCGCAGATTTATCAAGTCTATGAAAAAGCGTGTGCAGACATCCTCGTGCCTCCCTATATCCCCGTGCTGATGTACCACCGTGTGGTTGAAAAATCTCCGACCGGATCCAAACACGGAACCTGGGTTAGTGCAAAACATTTCCGCGACCAGATGGTTTCTCTGCGCGTACGCGGGTACACACCGATCACGTTTGCTCAGTACAGAAAGTGCATGATGGGCAACTCCATGTTCCCGGATCGTCCCGTATTCCTCACGTTCGATGACGGTTATGAGGACAACTACACCGTTGCTTTTCCAATTCTGCGCGATGTTGAATTCCCCGCCGTGGTTTTCCTTGTAACGGATTCCAAACGACGAACCAACTTCTGGGACCCAGACGAGCCCCGGGTGCCTTTGATGTCTCCCGGGCAGATGCGAGAGATGGCAAAATATGGAATCGAATTCGGCTCACACACAGTTTCGCACAGAAGGCTTCCTGAAATCAGCTCGTCTGCCGATGCAAAAGAACTCAGGGACTCAAAGTCTTACCTTGAAGATATTCTCGGGTCGGAGGTTTTTTCATTCGCCTATCCTTACGGGGCGCTCAACCCTCATGTCAAAGAGTTGGTCAGAGAGGCGGGATATTCCTTCGCATTAGCCGCAGATACCGGGCCGGAAAAGTTCCATCAGGATTTCCTTGAAATCCGCCGAACCCAGGTCTTTACTTGGACGAGTACGTTTGTTTTCTGGAAAAAAAAAAAGCCCTGGTATACCAGATACAAAAACCTGACACGATAAGCATCCGGTTTGTTCACAATTCCGTATTTCATGGCAAGAAGGGGAACTTAAACGAGTACGATGAGTGTTGTTAGGTACGAATTTTTCGCCAATCCCCGCCCGAACGACCGATACAGGGTCAGAATCCATTCGGTCGGGCGGGCAGGTTTTCAAATAGTCCAGCGTTTTCAACAAACTCTCACCAATTCAGAGGAGTTCCAAATGAAGAAAACAATCCTGTTCTGTCTCATCTTTTTGGTGGCTCTCGCCGTCACGGTACAAGCCCAGAAGAAAACTGAGAAGGAGATAACCGTCAAGGGCGAAGTCGTGGATGTGGCCTGCTATGTGATAGGCGGCTCCAAGGGAGACGGCCATAAATCCTGTGCGGAAGCTTGCGCAAAAGCGGGCGGCTCGCTCGGCATTCTTACTGCGGACGGAAAACTTTACGTCTCTTTGCTCCCCGACGACCATAAAAAGGGGCCGAACGCTGTGCTTTTGGATCACATAGCGCACACTGTCGAGGCGACGGGATTTGTCCGGTCCAGCGGCGGGGTTCAGGGCATCATGATTAAAAGCATAAAAATGGCGATGTAATATCCATCCTTAAGGTGAAAAGGCGACTCTCACAGAGTCGCCTTTTTTATTTCAAGCCTGGCTACTTGATTTCTGCGGACGTTTCTTCTTTCCTTTTTTTCTCTTTCGATATTTGCCGTATGTTCCCCTCCAGATTTTTCCCCGCTTCGACCGTCTGTTCCCTTTTCCCATAAGGTGCTCTCCTTTTAGTGATTTTTGCCCAGATTATTTCAGAACAATCCTTGAGTATCCGAGCCCATCGGGCTCCTTACCTGTTTTTATTCGATCCACAATTTTCCACTCTTTGAGGTCTATGACGGTCACCAGGTCGGCATTGCTGTTGGCGATGTATGCATGGCTCCCCGTCGGCAGCACGAGGATGCCGATCGGCGTGGGACTGCTTCCGAATTGATTTCCGAAGAGCCGCTTGTCGACATCGTTGACAACGCTGAGTTCCATTTTGAGACGGCGAACTTCCTTTCGCGTGGATACCTCAAATAACGCTACCTCTCCCGAACGGGCATTTGACACAAGTGCATACTTGCCGTCCGGTGTAAATTTCGTTCGAATGGGGAAATCTTTTGACACGAGCGTCTCCGAAACGCTGAGGTTCTGGCACTGGATGATGGCGACGCTGTTCGCGGCCCGGTTCGTGACCCACACTTCTTTTCCATCCGGTGAGATGTCGATCCCTTCGGCTCCGTCTCCGGTCTTCACACTCGTCACCCCGGAGCCAGATTTGAGGTCAATCACCGTCACAGAGCCCGATCCGATGTTGGCAACAAATGCCCGGTTATTATCGGGCGTCAGGGCAACCATGTGAGAACCATCCTGGCCGGTGGGAATAGCCTGCTCAACCCTTCCTGATTCAATATTGACGACCAGGAGCATTTTACTTCTCTCGACTGTGACGGCTACGCGCTTGCCATCTGAAAAGAATGCCGACCCGTGCGGCGAAGAATACTCGCCAAGGTCGATCTCCTTCACCGTCTTCTGCGCAGGGATGTCGATAACGGTCAAAGAGTGACCGGGTTTCTCACGGACGCCGTAGTTCGATACGACCGCCAGTTTTCCGTCGGGTGAGACGGATACTTCATGGGGCCCGGCTGCCGTGGAGATCGTTGCACGAGTGGCTTTGGTGTTGCAATCGATAAGGCTTGCCGTGTTATCCGTTTTGTTCAGGACAACGAGCGTTCCTGTCTGTGCAAACAGGCTCGTTTGGAGGAACACTGCGGCGAGGAACTTCACGAGCCGGCTTTCAACTGATTTCGCCGCGAACTTCATTGATTTGCTCCGGGTTTCCGATGACAATCAGTATATCTCCTGATTGAATTTTGGTTTGGTGTCGCGGGTTAAACTGGTACGACCCGTTGCGTCTGAGGGACAGTAAGACAACGCCCGATGAATGCAGCGAGTCACACTCCTCCAATGATTTCCCGATCTGTTTTGAATCTGCGCTAATCTTGACCTCGTCGACGCGGATGGCTGAATTGTCTCTCAACATCGTATCGAGGAAATTCGTTGTCTCAGGCCGGATCAGCTCCGATGCCATGCGCAGGCCGCCGATATAGTTGGATGAAATTGCCGCATTTGCCCCGCTGCGGACGAATTTGTCGCGTGCGCTAACGTCCTCGACTTTGGAGATAATGCGGATTTTCGAGTTCATCCCGCGTGCAGTAATGACGACAAACAGGTTGTCCCGGTCCAGCGGGAGTGTGGACACAATCCCCTCCGCACGGTCGATCCCGGCAGACGTAAGAATCTCGTCTTCTGTCGCGTCTCCCTCGATCACGAGAATTTTCCGGTCTGTAAATCGCTTGATTTTTTCAGGGTCGGATTCAATCACGACGCATTTCCTTTTTGTTCGGACCAGTTCTTCGAGCACATGCGCGCCGGTTTTTCCCGCCCCGCATAGAATATAGTGCCCTGCGAGCTTGCCTATCATCTGGTTCATTCTTCTCCTCCTTAAGAAGCCTGTCATTTCTCCTTCCACGACAAACACCGTGATCTCTGTAATCGCCGTGAGAATAACTCCCATGCCACCTAGGATCAATGTAATCGTAAACACTCTTCCGGGAACGCTGAGGGGATGCGTCTCTCCATAACCTACCGTTGCCAGTGTTATCACTGTCATGTAGAGAGAGTCAAAAAAAGACCATCCTTCGATAAAATGGTAGCCCAGCACTCCCGCCACGAGAATAAGGAGCAACAGCGCAACAAGCTGCAGCGCTCGCCGGACTGGTTCCGATTCCGACTCGTACCATCTCAACGGGTTCGATGCCATCGACTATTCTTTCCCTCGCTCAAACCGTTTCCACTCCTCTGCATATTTCGTAAGTTTCCTGTCGGCAAGGGAGAACACGGTGCCTGTTTCAAACGACCCGTTTTTTTCGTTCCCCGCCTTGCATCCCATAAGTATTTCGACTCCCTCCTCGATTCTTGAAACGGCCCAAATGTGGAATTGTCGTTTCTTTACGGCAGCAACCACATCTTCCCGCAACATGAGGTCGGGCACATTCTGGATCGGGATCATGACTCCCTGCGTTCCCGTCAACCCATTCGCCTTGCACACATCAAAGAACCCTTCCGCCTTCAGGTTAACGCCGCCAATGGGTTGAATCTCTCCTTTTTGGTTTACCGACCCTGTCACGGCAACATCCTGGCGAACGGGTAGCTCTGCAAGGCTCGAAAGAATCGCATAGATTTCTGTTGAGGATGCGCTGTCCCCGTCAACGCCTCCGTAAGATTGTTCAAACGTGATGCTGGCATCCACTATCATCGGTTTTTCCTGTGCAAACTTGCTGCGCAAGTAGCCAGAGATGATGGCGACACCTTTGTTGTGCGTCGGGCCGCTCAACTCGGCTTCCCGTTCGACATTGATCACACCCAACCTCCCCAGGGACGTCTTCGCTGTAATCCTCGACGGTCTTCCAAAAGCATGTTCGCCCATATCGTAGACGGAAAGCCCGTTCACTTGTCCGACCACCGAGCCCTTTGTGTCGACCATGATCGTACCGGTCGTGATCATCTCGTGAATCTTGTCTTCCACAAGATTGACCCGGTAGATCCGCTCGTCGAGCGCTTTCCTCACATCGTTCGCCGTGACATGCGTCGCACCGTTTTTCGACGCCCAGTAACTTGCTTCCCGTACGACATCCGCAATAACGTTGAAGCGTGTGGAGAGCTTTTGCTGCCGGCCGGAAAGCCGCACGCCGAATTCCACCACGTGAGCGACCGCCGTCGTATCAAACTGTATGAGTTTTTCGTCTTCGCAGATCATTCGAATAAAGCCGGCGTATTTGGAAACAGCCTGCGTGTTGTTGTCCATTTCAAAATCGAAGTCCGCCCTGATCTTGAAAATCTTTTTGAAGTCCTCGTCGCGGTAGTACAGGAGGTGGTACAGCTCCGTCTCCCCGATGATGATCACTTTCACGTTCAAGTCAATCGGCTCAGGTTTCATCCCCGATACGGAAAGGCCAAACATGGGTTCGTAAGAATTAAATTCCAGTTTGCTGGTTCGCAGCGTCCGCTTCAAATCCTGCCAAACGCCTTGTTCCCCGAGCGTGTCGAGGGCGTTCAGGACAAGATATCCACCGTCGGCACCGAGCAGCGAGCCGGCTTTCACATGCATGAAATCCGTGTGCCACATTCCTGCCTTATCCAGCTCCCGCTCGACCGACCCGAAGACATTCCTGTATCTCGGGTTCGTTTCAATGATGATCGGAACATGCTCTTTCTCGGAATTGTCCACGAGCACGTTGACCCTGAACTCCAGGAAAGTGTCTTCTTCCCGTTCCTCTCCCTGAGTTTCCGTATCGGGCGGCAGTTGTTGTTTCCGGAAGCGGTCGAGGTTTTCGCGTATGTTGGTGCGAACATCTTCGAGGTAATTCTGCACCTTCGGGTCGTCGTACGTCGCCTTTAGTACCTGGATGCCGTCATCCACGACGGGCATGACGATCTTTTCCTCGAGTTCCATCATCGAGTGCTGGACTTTCTTCTCGATATTTCGGAGTTCACGGAACACCGTATTCATCTGTTTTTCCAGGGCACTCTGGGCTTCGCGAATTACCTCGAATTGCTCTTTTGTCACCTCTGCTTTTTCGACCATGGCCTCTACCTGTTCCAGGTTCGTTGGATTACCATTGACCACAGGGACAATGTCCGGCCGCATCACATTGCCCACCTGGACTTGCACAAGGCTAAACCCCTTTTCTTTCACCTTTCCTTCAAAGTCCTGCAGCACGCTTTTTTGCCGGTCCTGAAAGTGCTGCATCAAACCTTTGCGGGCCTGCTGATAGCGCTGGCTTTCGTACACAGACGGTATGTTCCTGAGGAGATCTCCGACAAAGTTCTCCATGTCGTCCCGGAGAGCCCGGCCTTGTCCGGCAGGCAGGGAAAGGGCTATGGGCATATCCGGGTTCTCAAAGTTGTGGACATAACAATGATCGCGCAGTGTCCCTTTTGTTTTTTCAAAATCCAGGAGCATACGCTTGATGGTCGTCGTCCTTCCGGTTCCCGAAAACCCCGTGACAAAAATGTTGTACCCGTAATGCTTCATTTCGAGGCCAACGCGCAGTGCCCGCAAAGCTCGCTCCTGTCCGATAATCTCGCGGGCTTTTCGGGGTTCCTTTATAGGTTTCATGTCAACAGATTTCGGGTCGCAGTGCCAGCGAAGCTTGGACCATGGAAGGGGTTGATGCCGCGATGGCTTTTTGAGCGAGGGCGAACTTGGCTTGTTCTTTTTCATTTTTTGAGTGTTGAGATTCTCCGAACGAAGTTTGTCATAAAGAACAAACGATTACACGGCGCCCATGACTGCGTTGATCGCAACAACATTCACAATATCATTCACGCTGCACCCGCGCGAGAGGTCAAATGCCGGTTTCTTTAAACCCTGAACCACCGGCCCGAGTGCTTCAGCCCCGCCCATGCGTTGGGCAATTTTGTAGCCGATGTTGCCGGCGTTGAGATCTGGAAACACCAGCACGTTCGCGCTCCCCGCGACGTTGCTCCCCGGCGCTTTTTGTTTCGCAACCGAGGGAACGATTGCCGCATCAACCTGCAGCTCACCGTCTGCCTTCAGGTCGGGCCTCTTTTTCTTCAGAAGGGCGGTTGCCTTCTGCACTTTCTCGACGAGAGGGTGGTCTGCGCTTCCTTTCGTCGAAAATGAGAGCATGGCTACCCGGGCTTCCTCGCCGGTCAGTTTGCGATGGTTGTCTGCGGAGGCGATGGCAATGTCGGCCAGCTGTTCAGCGGTGGGGTCGGGTACGACGGCGCAATCCGCGAAGGTGTACGTCATGTAGGGGAAAATTATGAGAAAAAAACTTGACACCACGCTGATTCCATCGGCGACGCCGATGCAGTGGATGCCCGCACGCAACACATCCCCCGTCGTGGAGAGCGACCCCGCAACACTTCCATCCGCCATGCCTTCACGAACCATCATCGCACCGAAGAAAAGCGGCTTCTGAACGGTTTGCCGCGCTTCCTCGAATTGAATCCCTTTGGACTTTCGCAGGTTAAAGTAGATGTGTGAAAAGTCGCTCAGTTTGTCCGACTTCGACGGGTCAATGACACGTATTTTTTCGAGACTCGTTCCGATTTGCTTCGCCTTTGACCTCACTTCGTCATCATCACCAACCAGCGTCACTGTTGCGATTCCTTCGTCGGTGCAAATGCGAGCGGCCTTGATAGCGCGCTCGTCAGTTGCGTCGGGCAAAATGATATGCTTCTTGAGTTGTTTTGCTTTCTCTTTTATGTCTTCAACGAGTTTTGCTATGAGATCACCTGCAAAAAAATTGAAATGCCTGCACAATATACAAGAGCTTAACCCTGCAATCAATTGAAAAGCCCAGTTGGATTCTGTTCAACAAGCCTGACGATTTGGCAAGCCCAAGGATTCATTAGCGCAGAAACCTCAAGAAACACTTGAAGATTAAAACGGTTTAATTCCGTTGATTGGCTGACAATCTTTCATTAGATTTGCTTTGTTCAGATGAATTCCACACCAAAAATCTATTTAGAGACCTACGGCTGTCAGATGAATGTTGCAGACAGCGAGGTTGTCTTGAGCGTGATGAACCAGGCGGGTTTCCAGAGAACAGACGATATGTCTCAGGCGGATGTCGTTTTGGTGAACACGTGCGCCGTAAGGGACCATGCCGAAGAGCGGATCTACGGGAGGCTTGGAGCCTTCCACGCCCACAAAAAGGCGCACCCGGGCGTCGTTATCGGCGTACTGGGATGCATGGCCGAGCGCTTGCGAAAAAACCTGATGGAATCGGAGAGCTTTGTGGACATCGTCGTTGGACCCGACGAATATCGCAGGCTGCCACAGCTCGTCGATAACGCGTTTTCAGGCGAGAAGGGGATTGCTGTAAGGCTCTCCCGCGTCGAAAACTATGACGACATTGTTCCACTTCGCACCGATGGCATCAGTGCATGGGTGTCCGTGATGAGAGGATGCGACAAGTTCTGCACATTTTGCGTCGTTCCTTTCACTCGCGGCCGTGAACGCAGCAGGTCTCTGGCCGGGGTCGTCCGTGAAGTCGAGCTTCTTGCTCAGCAAGGCTTCAAAGAAGTGACCTTGTTGGGTCAGAATGTCAACTCGTATCGCGACGGCGACCATGATTTCGCCGATCTTCTTGCTGCTGTGGCGCAGGTTGACCAGGAAATGCGCGTCCGCTTTATGACCTCTCATCCTCAGGATATGTCCGACAAGCTCATTGCAGCGATTGCCGGACAATCGAACGTCTGCAAATATGTTCATCTCCCCGTTCAATCAGGGTCGGACAGAATCTTGCAGTTGATGAACCGTACGTACAGCTCGGACCACTATCTCAAGCTCCTCGAGAGAATCAAGCGTGACATCCCGGGAGTAAGCCTTTCCACGGACATCATTGCCGGCTTCCCCACGGAGACGGAGGAAGACCATCGAATGACGCTTGACCTGATTCGCACCGCGAAATATGACGGCGCCTATACGTTCAAATATTCGCCCCGTGAGAACACGAAAGCCTGGCATATGGGCGATGACGTTCCCGAAGAAACCAAAACGCGACGTTTGAATGAAGTTATCGAAATCCAAAGAGCCATATCGTACAAACGGAACCAGGAAATGATCGGACAAAGCGTCGACGTGCTCGTTGAGGACGTCAGTAGGAAATCGGCTGCCGACCTTTGCGGACGGACAGACACGAACAAAATGGTGGTGTTTCCCCGGAATGGGTCCAGTGTTGGGTCGCACATTCAGGTGGCCATCCAGCGGGCGAACTCGGCCACGCTTTTTGGCAGCGAGATTTCTAGCAATTGAGGCGAAAGGAACGAACATGAACAAGCGAAGAAGTTTTGTCGTTGTTCTTCTTGCTGGTTGGATTTTCCAGGCCCAGGCTCAAACGCCCAGCAACGAGCCCGATATTCAGCGCAGGCTCGAAATGATCGAGCGCGGTCAAGTGGAAGCGGTAAAGGCAGAGCTGCCGACCCTGATGACGAACTTCCAAAACCATCCGGGCGTCCTGTATTTGCAGGCTGTGTTGACGACGGATGGGGCCGAAGCAGCCTCCACCTACCAGAGCATCGTGGACAATTTCCCAAAAAATGAATGGGCCGACGATGCATTGTTTAAGCTGTATCAGTATTACTATTCCGTAGGATTGTACAAAACAGCGGACCAGAAGCTGGCTCAATTGAAGCTGGACTATCCGTTCAGCGCCTATGCGGCTGAGAAATCGCCCTCTGCTGAAGTTAAAGCCGTGGTTCCGGAACAGCCCGTGGAAACCAAACCGAAGCCGCCGGTCCAAAAATACAACACGAATTTTACTGTTCAAGTCGGAGCCTTCTCAACCTTCCAGAATGCTGATGAATTGCGCTCGAAATTTGAGTCTGAAGGATATGTCTCGAATATTTTCACGATCACCGCGGGCGGGAGAAAGATCCACCGGGTCTGGGTGGGTGAATTCCAAACAAAGGAAGAAGCCGTCCGTTTTTCGGATGAAATTCGAAAAAAGTTCAAGCTCGGGTCGATTGTGGTGACACGGTAGGAAAAAGCTGGGCAGCATGGATCGAGAGGCTTTCAAAAAGGAATACGGCATTATCGGGCAGTCGTTGGAGCTGCGGGAAATATTGGATGTCGTCCAGCAGGTTGGACCCACCGATATCGCGGTTCTCATTTCCGGTGAAAGCGGAGTGGGCAAGGAAATCATCGCCCGAGCCATTCATGGTGCCAGCAAGCGCGCACGAAAGCCCATGGTCACGGTCAATTGCGGGGCCATTCCCGAGGGCCTTATCGAGAGCGAGTTGTTCGGACACGAAAAGGGCTCGTTTACCAGCGCGGTCGAAATGCGGAAGGGGTTTTTCGAGATCGCCGACGAGAGCACGATTCTTCTCGATGAAGTAGGCGAGATGCCGCTGGCAACACAAGTGAAGCTCTTACGGGTCCTCGAAAGCGGCGAATATACCAGGGTTGGATCCTCATCACCCCGGAAAACCGATGCACGCGTCATTGCCGCAACGAATAAACAGCTTGAGTACGAAGTACAACAAAAACGGTTTCGGCCGGACTTGTATTTCCGGCTCCGGTCTGTGAACATTCACGTGCCGCCCCTGAGATCGCGCAAAGAGGATATTCCACTGCTTGTGGAGCATTTTGTCAAAGATTTTGCTGCAAGGAACGATATTCAATTTGCGGAGTTCACGGATGATGCGACCGACCTCCTTATGAACTACGACTGGCCGGGCAACGTGCGGGAATTGCGCAATGTCGTGGAAAGCATGTTGGTACTCGAGAAGGGAAAACGGATCTCGGCGGACGAAGTGCGGAAATATCTGTACCGGGCGGCGCCGGACCGAAACCTGCCCGTCCTTGTAAACAAGACGGTCGAGCAGGCAGAACGAGAGCTGATTTACCGGGCTTTGGTCGAACTGAGGTCGAACATCGAGGAACTCAAGGATCTCGTTCAACAAAGGCCAGTACTGCAATCGAATCACTCTCCTGTCAACAGAGAGGCGGCAAACGGAAACGGCTCGATGACGCTCGATGAGATGGAACGAAAGATGATTCTGAACGCCCTGGAGAGACACCAGAACAATCGCAGGCTCGCTGCGCGGGAATTGAACATCAGCGAACGAACACTGTATCGAAAGATCAAGGACTTTGGGCTACAATAGATTGAGAATTCGGAATGGAAAAGCATTTCTTTCATTCCTCATTCCACATTCCGCACTCATCATTCTCTTGGGTTGCAGTTATTCCTTCAAGGGTGGCTCGGTCCCGCCCCACTTGAAGACCATTGCCATCCCGATTGCGGAGGACCAGAGCGGCTACGGCGAGCCAACGCTGAGAGACCGGCTAACAACACAGCTTGTCCAGCGGTTCATCAACGATAATACATTGGAAATGGCCGACCGAAACACAGCCGACGCAGTGCTCGAGGGAGTCATCACAGACGTTAAGGATGCACCCAGCGTTGTCGAGGCCGGTGAACAAGTTGCCACCCGGCGGATCACCGTAACGGTCCGTGTCACCTTTCAGGATCTCAAACTCCGCAAGAAAGTGTGGGAGAAGGATTTCAGCAGCTGGGGAGATTACCCTTCGGGGGGCGGACTCGCTCAGCGGGGTGAGGGCATTCAAGAAGCAGTCCGTAAACTCACAGAAGATATTCTCAACGAAACAGTCGCAGGATGGTAATTCAATCATGATCTTAGCCTTTTTCTTTCGGCAGGAAGTTCTCGAAAACGGGTTTTTCAGTGATTTCGTGATGTGCTTGTATTTCATTTCGCTCTTGATCTTGTTTTCGTTTGGAGCGCACGGTTTTGTCATGGTCTTTTATTACCTCAAACAGCAACGCGAGGAAGCCGTGGATGCACCGACACTCAGCGATGAACCGGTCGTCACCGTGCAGCTGCCGGTCTATAACGAGCTGTATGTTGTCAAGCGCATCATCGAGGCCGTCTGCGCCATGGATTACCCAAAAGAAAAGCTCGAAATCCAGGTACTCGATGATTCAACGGATGAAACCGTGTCGGTCGCTGCGGAAGCCGTTGCGCTGAACGCTTCACTCGGTTTCGACATCAAGCACATTCAACGCAGCAACAGGTCGGGATTCAAAGCCGGGGCATTGAAAAACGGCCTTGCTCAGGCACGCGGGGAATTCATCGCCATTTTCGACGCCGATTTTGTGCCGAGGGTCGGCTTTCTTAGGAGCACATTGCCTTATTTCGAAAACGAGCAGGTCGGCCTTGTTCAAACGCGTTGGGAGCATCTCAACGACGATTACTCGTTCCTCACCCGGACCCAGGCGCTTGCCCTCGACGGCCATTTTGTGATGGAGCAGGCCGTTCGCAATAAGGCGGGCTATTTCATCAACTTCAACGGCACGGGCGGCATCTGGCGAAAAGCCTGCATCATCGATGCGGGAAATTGGCAGAGCGACACGCTCACGGAAGATCTCGATTTGAGTTACCGTGCGCAGCTGAAGGGCTGGAAGTTCAAGTACCTCAATGATTTCACTTCACCGGCCGAGCTGCCGGCAGAAGTCAGCGCCTTGAAATCCCAGCAATTCCGCTGGACCAAAGGCGCCATCGAAACAGCGCGCAAGTTGCTGCCGGAAGTCTGGAAATCGGGGATTCCGTTACGCATAAAGATCCACTCGACGTTCCATCTGACCAACAACATTGTATTCCCGTTCATCGTGTTGGCCGGCATCCTGAATGTTCCTCTCATGTTCATCAAACAGCAGGGCGGGCACGAAGCCTACTTTCAATTGATGTCCGTGTTTGTGCTGGCGTTTGTCGGCTCCTTCCTCTTCTATCTTTTTTCTCAAAAGGCCGTATACCCGGATTGGCGGAGACGCATCCTTCTGTTCCCTCTTTTCATGGCGGCCAGCATGGGCTTTGCAGTCAACAACTCACGTGCTGTGTTCGAGGCACTCTTCAGGAAGAAAAGCGACTTCATCCGCACGCCGAAGTATGCCATTCAGAGGAAAAATGATTCCTGGAGAGAAAAGAAATACGCTCGAAGGAAAGTTGATTGGGTTGTTGCTGTCGAGATCATCCTGGCTCTGTATTGCTTCTTCGGCGTAATTTTCTCATTATACTACATGGAGATAGCTGCCGTTCCTTTTCAGCTTCTCTTCTTCTTCGGTTTCTCATCCGTCGCTGCCATGTCTGTCAAGCATGCGCTGGATGCACACCGCCAGCAATGACGGGCCTGAATGCCTGAAACGATTCAACAGAAACTAGCGCAGCTCGAAAAGCGGGTCGGTCCAAACTCCAAATCGCCGCTGTTTGCCCAGCTTGCGAGTTTTTACCTCCTGGCTGGCCGCGGACAGGATGCTTTGCGGGTTTGCGACGAAGGCATCGCGAACTTCCCCTTCTATACCACCGGCCACCTCATCAAAGCAAAGGTCCTTCTTACCCTCAACATGAACCTGGAGGCAAGAAGAGAGCTGGAGATTGTCCACGAGTTTCTCCCGACGAATACGACGATAAACAGATTTCTTGCCGAGATCCCGGGCGCTCCGGGTGAGATTCCCGGCGCAAAGACGGCAATACCAAAAGCCAGGGTGGTTGAGACCGCTCATCCATCTCAGGAACCACCGCCTGCAATGGAAACCGCTCCTGCAATCCAACCTTCTGTTTCAGAGTCCGCCACGCAGGTTGCTACGGAAACACCGTCAACATCAGAGCCTCAAACAACCGCAGAGTTTTTCGGTGTCTCACCGTCAGAAGTCCCAACTCCGGAAGCTATACCGGTTGCCTCGTCCGAATCCACGGAAGGAGTTTCCGCAGACCCGTTTGGATTCAGTACTACTCCGGCCGAGCCACTTCAGGCTGAGAGCGCGTTTTCGGCCGATGCGGCTTTACCGTTTGGCGGAATTGACGCTCCCACGGCAGAGCCTCAGGCAGGCGCAGACCTGCCGAGCGAAGAGGAATCATTCGAGCAATACGCTGCCAGAAAACGCATCGAATTGGCAGGAATTGAAAACACCATGTCACTTGAAGATTTCGTTGGAGGCAGCTCTCCGGCGCCTGAAACTCCGAGCGAGCCCGCGCCTTCCACTCCGCCGAATGAGATTGAGGAACTTGCTCAAAAGCTTCAGGGCGCGAAGAAGCTCACGCCTGTGATTAATCTCGCGGACCGGTCAACGGTGACTGCGAGCGAATCCGACACTCCTGCCGGCACAGGGTTTGTCACGCCCACACTTGCCGAAATCTATGCAAAACAAGGTTGGTTTGATGACGCAATCAAAGCGTACCGAACTTTGGCAGTCAATAAGCCGGCAGAAAAAGAAAAATTCGAGAAGAGAATTTTAGAGCTCGAGGAGCTGAAGAGACAAAAGGGAGGATAGCAGGGAGAATACCGGTGGAATAGTGGAATTCTGGAATGTTGGAAATTAGCCTGATCGCAAGATCGGGCTTTTGTGTTTTTGAACGTTGCCTCTTGTATAAATCAATTCTGACTTTTATTTGAGGTGCCTAGAAATGGCAAAGCCCGATCTTCGGATCGGGCTTTTCTTTTAACGCCAGGATTTCGAGATTGTTTATTTCATGGTATTGACAAACTTCGTCAGCTTCGACTTCTGGTTGGCGGCTTTGTTTCTGTGGATGACGCCTTTCGCCGCCATTTGATCCAGGAACTTCACCGCGTTCTTCAACGCGGTTGCGGCCAGGTCTTTCGCTTTGGCCAAGCGGACCTTCCGTGTCAGGGTGCGCATCCGTGAGATATTCGCTTTGTTGCGGACCATTCGCCTGTAACTTTGTCTCATTCGTTTTTCAGCTGATTTATGCTGCGGCATTCAATTCTCCTTATGGTTCTGCGCCTTCTTTTCTTCTAAAGTATCGAAAAAATCCCTGATTTACAAAAGAATTCTTGCTGCGGACATTTCCCGCAAGAAGTCCCGGCTTATTCTTGCCGTCGCTCCCCAGATCTCATGTTTTCCAAAGTTGTAGAAATACACGTCCACTTTCATTCCCCGTCTTTCCATTTGAACCATCCGTTCTTTCGTGGGGTCCAGGAACAACGAGACGGGCACTTCGAGAATCTCCACAACTTCCTGTTCTCCGGGAGAAAGCGAGGGCAGTTTTTTGATGTATCCCACAACGGGAGTGATGACAAAACCGGTCGGCGTGGCATGGTCATCGTAGATGCCGAGAATCTCGACATTGCCGGATTCAAGTCCGATCTCCTCTTCGGTTTCCCGTAACGCAGTCGCCACAATGTTTTTGTCGCCATGGTCTGCGGCCCCACCCGGGAACGAGATCTGGCCTTTGTGATGCTCCACTTCGTCCGACCGCTTGGTCATGAGCAGATGCCATGCGTCCTTCTTTTTGAACAGCGCCATCAATACGGCTGCACGCGTCAATTTCTTGTCGACGACTTGTCTCCGTTGGCGAGTTGACAGGAGTTCTTTGATCTTTGCGACAGAATCCATGAAAATAATTATCGAATTGTGCGTTTTTTGCCGAAGTTTGAACGCGAAGGGCGTCCCGCCACAGCCTTCGGGCTCGATGTATTTGCTGGGATCGCTGTAGGAATGAAGTCCGACTTATAGGGCGGAGAGCGGGAGGATAGTTGGACTTCTTAACAAGTTGATCTCCGAATCAGGCTGATAGCGGGAGGATGGTCGGACTTCTTACAAGTTAATCTCTGAATTAGTTCTCACTGAAAAAGTAGTTTTTCTTGTAGGTCGGATCGCTGATCCGACCAAACTTGAGGACGGGACAACGTCCCGTCCTACATTTTCAGCGAGAACGAATTAGGCCGACAGCGGGAGGATGGTCGGACCTCTGAGTTAGATCTCCGACTGTCAACCCGCATGCCCTCCCTAAAAGTCGGAGATCACTTCATATCCCGCCAAGCGCCTGCTCAAAGTCTGCAATCAGGTCTTCGACTCCTTCGACGCCAACCGAAATCCGAATCATTCCCGGCGTGACTCCGTGTTTTTTCAACTCCTCATCCTTCATGAATACGTGCGACGAGTACACGGGGATGCTGACAAGTGTTTCCACGCCGCCCAGCGACATGGCATTGATGGCAATCTTGAGGTTGTCGCACACTTTCACGGCGGCCTCAACCGGCGCGAGTTTTTTCGAAGGTTTCACCTCGATCGTCACCATACCGCCAAATCCACGCATTTGTTTCTTTGCCACCTGATGCATAGGATGCGAGGGGAGGCCTGGATACAACACCCTTTTTACTCTTGGATGTTTTTCCAGGGCCTTTGCAAGAGCATGGGCATTCTCGTTCTGTTTTGCAACGCGCAGCTCAAAGGTTTTTAAACTGCGGAATAGCAGGTAAGCCGCAAACGGGTCGGCGCAGCCTCCATAGTGCTTTGCCAGTGCTTTGACTTGTTTGACATATTCGGCCTTGCCGATGACCGCTCCTGCCATGATGTCGCTGTGTCCGCCAAGATATTTCGTTGCACTCTCCACAATCGCGTCCACCCCGAAGGTAAACGGGTCCTGATTCATGATCGAGGCGAAGGTGTTGTCAATCATGATGAGGATTTTCCGGCCCGTTTTTTTTTCCGCTTTGCGCGTTTCACGGACAAGTTCTTCAATATCGACAATATCGATGGTGGGGTTCGTTGGCGTCTCGAAATAGACAATGCTCGTTCTCGGTGAAACCAGTTTTGAGAGCTCTGAGAGGTTTCGCGGGTCGACATAGCTGACCTTGATCTTCTGCTTGGGGAGCTCATCCCGGAAAAAACGGTATGTGCCGCCGTAGAGCGCGGGCGTGCTTACGATCTCATTGCCGGATTTTGTCACAGCCATGATTGCCGTCGTAATTGCCGCCATTCCCGAAGAGAACAGCGCTGCCGCCTCGGCATTCTCCATGAGAGCGAGTTTTTCCTCAACATCGTGGACTGTCGGATTGTGATAGCGGGTGTAGACATACACGCTTGGGTCGCCCTTGGCATACCGTATGGCTTCCTCGGAGTTCTCGAAGCGGTAGGTTGATGTTTGATAAATCGGCAGCGACACCGGCCCCGTGTAGGCGTAGAGTTTGTTCCCGTGAATGGCGCGGGTGGAAAGGCTCAGTTTGCCGTTTTTCTGAATATGCTTCTTCATAAAATCATCCTCTTATTTGAACCGACACTTCTCGTGGTCCGATTGAGAATCGGGCTCTACTTCTTTGTTTCATCCTTGTACACTATTCCGCCTTTCATAACAAACTGTATTTTTTCGAGAACCGAGATGTCTTTCAACGGATCGGATTTCACGGCCACGAGGTCGGCGTATTTTCCCGGCTCGATGGCGCCAAGGACATCGGAATGCCCGAGGAGCTCGGCCGCTATTTTTGTTGCTGACTGGATGGCCTGCATCGGTGTCATGCCGAGCTCTACGAGGAGACGAAATTCTTCGCCGTTCATTCCGTGTGGAAACACGCCTGCATCCGTGCCGAAGGCTATCTTCACACCTGCTTTAATCGCTTTCCTGTAGCTTTCGCGTTTTTTCGCATTCACGGCACGGGCTTTTTCCATTAATATCTCCGGGAGCCCGTATTGCTTGCCGTACCGTTCGACGGCATCGCCGGCAATCACGGTTGGGACAAGATAAATTCCTTTTTGTTTCATCAAAGCGATTCCCTCATCGTCCAGCAAGCTGCCGTGTTCGATCGAGGTGACTCCCGCCCGCACAGCCATCTTGATGCCCTCCGCACCGTGCGCATGTGCCGCGACCCGTCTTCCCCAGGCGGCTGATTCATCCACAATGGCCTTCATTTCCTCGAAAGAAAACTGCGGTGCACCGAAGGATTCTTCCTCGCTCAACACTCCGGCTGTTGCGGTAAACTTGATATGGTCGGCTCCATACTTGACGTTCCAGCGGATTTTTTTGCGAATCTCGTCCACACCGTCAACGACGCCGTTGAAATTGTCGAAATGAAGGTAGGGCGAAAACCCGGAAAGGTCGCCGTGTCCGCCGGTCGTCGAGAGTCCGTGACCTGCGACGTAGAGCCTCGGCCCGACTATCTTGCCAGCATTGATGGCTTTCTTCAGCGCAACGTCGATGAATTCGCCTGAGCCGACGTCCCGGCAGGTTGTGAACCCCGCTTCAAGGGTCCGGCGGGCAAACACGTGCGCCATTACTGCGGCGTCAATCGGCGATTTTCTGAACCGGTCGTCGTAGCGCTCGAACTGCAGGACGATGTGGGTATGGCAATCGATGAACCCCGGCATCACTGTCGCATTGCTCAAGTCGATGATTGTTGCGTCGGATGGGATCGAAATCGAACCTTCGGCTCCCACCGATGCGATTTTGTCGCCCTGAACCAGGATCACTTGTTTCTCAAGGGTTTTCCCGGATGACACATCGATGAGGCGGCCTGCTTTTACAACCACCGCGGCTGGTTTTTGCTGCGCGAGACAGAAACTTGCGAGAACCAGGAACAGAACAGCGTGTCGCATGAAATATCTCCTTCTTTGAATGATTCGGCGGATTGAAGCGGTTTCTAATATCTTGGCACTTTGGGATCGATTCGACGCGACCAAGCTTCGATTCCGCCAACAAGGTTTTTCACGTTCTTGAATCCCTGATCGTGCAAATAGGAAACGGCGCGCCCGCTTCGGCTTCCCGTATGGCAATACACGATGATCTCCTGGTTGGCGTCAAGCTCGCTGACACGCTCGGGAACCTGCCTGAGAGGAATGAGCAAGCCGCCGATGTTTGCGATCTGGTACTCAACGGGCTCGCGGACGTCGAGCAAGAAAGGCTTTTCTCCGCTATCGAGTTTTTGCTTCAGTTCTTCGACGCTGATTTCCATGGCATTCATGTCGGAAGTCTCCTATTCCCAATCGCACCAACCCCAGAATTGGTCCATCCCGATCGGCTGGCCGGGAGGCGGGTCAGTGGGTTTTGTTAAGATCATCTTCTTTGGGTCTTGTTGGAATTGTGCAATCTGCGAGACGGCGAACAGGAAGTGCGCCCGCTGGTCTGGATTTTTTACCGCTTTTGTTTGCTGATTCAACCACGTTTTCAATTCGTCGAGTTTCGATGACGCCACCGCACGGACGTGCGCCAGGGCGCCCTCGGACGCGGCGAGAGCCACGATATGATAGAGAGCCACATTGTCAACAACACGCGACACGGCAGCCCGGTAACCAGTTCCATGCGGAGATTTCCACGTTGAATTGACAAGTTTTTCGATCACCTCACTCAAGCCCGGGTTCTTTGTGTCCATCGCGTTGTATTCCACAAGGCGGCCTGCCCGTTCAGGATGGAGAATGAAGCTAATGGTATGCGAAGCGGCAGCTTCCACGGGCGCAAGGGGATCGAACGTTATGCCGGTTCTTCCCCGGAACAGCTCGCGGTGCCGGCTGTATCCATAGGCGCGAGGCGGAATAAGCCTGACAATCCTCTCAGGCAGCGTCAGCGCGTCGGATGCGATGGTGTTGAGCAGAGATGTCAGAGCTCGCCGCTGCTCTTCCGGTGCAACAATGGAGGTCACTGTTTGACCGTCGCCGCGCAGAGCAAACGTGTAGTTCATTCCGCCGAGAACTTTCGATGCAGCTTCCACCTGGTAGCGATGCCCGAGGTAGAGCGGGACAAGAACTTCTTCCAGCGTCGCCATCGGAGCGCCTTGCTTGATGTTGTGCTCCGAAAAACGAGCGAGGGCAACTGCCCGGACCTTCATAAAACGGTCGAGCTCATCGACAGCATTTTTTCCGTTATCCCATAGATGTGTTTGTGGATGTGCGCTTCCCGGGGGTCGTGCATCCTGGTCGGTGAGGAAAATCAATCCCCGGTTCATGGCGTCTGTCAATGTTTTTGTCAACGCTCCTTTTTCGTCAGTGCCGCTGCGGAAATCCTGATAGCCGTATGCAATGGCAACCTTATCCCATTCGCCGATCCCTGAGGCATATGCGTCGGAAAGGTCAGGCGTGCCGTCTTCCTTGATTTTGACCAAGGGGTGAGGATAATCCATCACCGAAGCCCGGTTGGCGGTGCTGGAAATGTAATTATGAGCAAGTCCAAGCGTATGGCCGACTTCATGCGCGGAGAGTTGGCGAAGCCTCGCCAGCGCCATTTTTTCCATTTCGGGGTTCGCTGGTTTTCGGTCCTCGTAGGGAGCGAGCAAGCCTTCTGCAATCAGAAAATCCTGCCTCACACGGAGCGAACCGAGTGAAACGTGGCCCTTGATAATCTCGCCGGTGCGCGGGTCGGTAACCGTTGCGCCGTACGACCATCCACGCGTCGACCGATGAACCCACTGGATGACGTTGTATCGCACGTCCATCATGTCCGCTCCCTCGGGCATCATTTCGACTCGAAAGGCATCCTGGTAACCCGCTGCGCTGAACGCCTGGTTCCACCATCGAGCGCCATCCAAGAGCGCAGAGCGAACCGGCTCCGGCGTCCCCCGATCCAGGTAATACACAATCGGCGACACGGGCTCGCTGAGTGCGACCGCCGGGTCTTTCTTGGCCAGGCGATGCCGGGCGATAAACTGCTTTACGATTGGCTCA
>JANOGR010000303.1:0-8153 GCA_031406095.1 Ignavibacteriales bacterium | reverse complement strand
GGCGCAGCAACCGGCAAGGCGCTGAAGATCGTTAATAACAGATCGGTCACGAAGCAGGCGGAAGCAGTTGCGGAAGCCATTCGGCGACGGTCACCCCTCGGGCAGCAAACGCCATTGGTTCTCCCGCAGCAGTCCAATCCGGCAATTTCCGGGCTACTGTCCGCGCTTTTGGCGCGACCACAACAGTAAATTGCTCAGCCGGTACGGAATGATGTTCGACCTCGGTACCTATGAATGCAGCATCTACAGTTCGTTCCGTGCGGCGGGGGACGACAGGGATTTTGGCAATGCTTTCGAAGCGAGTGAAAACTGGAGCATCGGTTTTTCCGTCGCAAGGACATTCGGTTTCAGCCTCGAATAATCTCCGCTTGCGTCTATTCATCGTCACGTGCGCGTGGGTTCTCGCCGCTTCTCCTCTCCTTTCTCAATTGGTCTCCACAAGGATCTCCCGCCAAGACTGGGGTCTGAAAAGTTTTGGCGATATCCGGTTTGCCAGGCTGAGCATCGTCCATGAAACCAAGGGCGACCAGCTCACGGTATCGACGTTGCGGGATATCTTTCCGGCCTCCCCTCAGGCTTCTCGAAAAAGCGCTTCACCCGGGGCCGGGGCTCCGCTTTTCATCGTATCGCATTTCGACGACGGCGTACGAAACGAGCTTGGCGGGGTTTTCAATTCATTCGCACGTGAGCCCAGTTCAGGGGCAGCGTCCATTTCCGACAGAACGGGCGCCCAACCTGCCCTCAGGCTCGAATTCGACAAACGGCAGAGCGGTTTCTGCGGGATGTGGGTTCATTTGTTCAACTCGACTGCGCCGTTGGAATCTCGTGTGTACCTCGACGCATCGCCGTTTGCTTTCATCTCGTTCTGGATTCGTGGTACATCCGGGGGTGAAAAAATCCGCTTCAAGATTGCGGATGCCTCGTGGGAGTTGAAGGAAGACGCCGTGGAGGTGGGAGAGCTTTCGAGATTCCTTCCATTCGGCTCCATCACAACTGATTGGCAGCGCGCGGTCATTCCTCTGGCAAACCTTCCGGATGAAATCAGAAAAAATGAACTTGCCGCCATCTCGTTCGAAGTTGCCTCCTCTGGAAAAGGCGCTGTAGAGGTCAAGACACTTGCTTTTTGCCGGGACATGGCTTCGCTCCCGCCACTTCCTCCGCCGCGGCGGACAACGGAGCAACATCTTCCTTTCGACAAAGCGCTCTGGGTATGGAATACAGACGATATCTTCATGGATCGAGCAAAGCAGAGCAAACTGTTCAACCTTTTAGAGAAACAGAATTTTAACGACGTCTTTCTTGCTCTTCCCTATCGATTGTCGTCATCTCGTGACTCCGGCATTGTCATCGACGAGAAACGGTTCAGGCCTTTGCTCTCGAGGCTGAACAAAATGGGCATCAATGTTCATGCCCTGATTGGAGACAAGGACTTCATTTTTCCCGAGCAGCGCGCCTTTGTCACAGCAACGTTGGAAAACATCATATCGTTCAACTCCCGGTCAAAGCCTGTCGAGCGATTCTACGGAATCCATCTTGACGTTGAGCCTTACCTGTTGCCCGGGTTCAACGGGACGCGACAGGATTGGATCCTGGCGAACTTTGTTGGCGTGCTTGAACACGTTTCTGTGATAGCGAAACGTGCTAACCTGTTTATCGGAGCGGACATCCCCTTCTGGCTAGATGTCCCTGATGAATTTACCGGCGATTATTTGCGCGTCACTATCAACGGAACTTCCCGACGAATCATCGATCACATTATTGATATCATGGACCTCGTCGTGCTGATGAGTTACAGAACCGTTGCGGATGGCGCCGACGGAATCATCATGCATTCCTCCGGTGAAATCGAATACGCTGAGGAAAATGGAAAGCAGGTGTTTGTCGGACTGGAAACTCATACTTTGCCCGACGAAGACGCGTTGATATTCAGAGGAGAGCCAACGAAGGGACTGCCTCAAAATGAAAGTACTACAATGCTAGTTCTCTCTCCTTCCGACGACTCAGCTATGGTTTGGCTTGTTCAGCCGGGTCAATTCGATCTATTCAGAAGTTTTGTCGAAACCCAGAATATAGCTTCATCGTCGGTATTGTCCTGGCAAGTATCGAAAAGTGTTCCTGTGCGGGGCGATAAACTCAGTTTCGCCAAACACGGAATTGACGCTTTGGATCGTGTGATGATGCAATCTCAGGCCGGATTGAAGGACGTGAAATCATTTCGAGGGTTCGCCATTCACCATTTCCAGTCGTTTCTGCCAATGTTTGAACGGTCGAGACGCTGACCCCGTTGACCCTTCCGCCTCTTTTATTTACTATGTGAAGTGTTTTGTCAGCAGAGAACTCTCGCATCGTGATGTCATCCCTCTCAGTCGAAATACAAAAAGAAGTACTCGAACAGCTCGGTTCTACAAACCGTCATTTCGCTACCATGTACCCTGGGGACCGGGCCGAACGGCAACCGGTTCACACTGTGTACGGCGGTGCGCAGATTTTCAAAGCCGAGACGGCCCGGAAACTCGGCGCCGTTGCTCTCAATTCGCTGAACGAAAACGCACCGAGCGCATCCATTTTTGCCAAAGCCCTGGGATTGAAGGGGAGCTCTTTCTTCTTGAGGACTATTTACGACCGTGTCATCGCGAAACTCAAGGCTGAGCCTGTCGAAGATTTCCGGATCGATTTTGAAGACGGCTACGGCAATCGGCCGGATGCAGAGGAAGACCGACACGCTGAGTTTTGTGCCGCCGAAGTTGCCAGAGGGCTTGCTGAAAAGACCCTCCCGCCGTTTATCGGATTTCGCATAAAGCCGTTGACCGAAGATTTAAAGGCTCGCGCCATCCGGACGCTGGATATTTTTATCAGCACGCTTGCGAAGCAAACGGGCGCAACGTTGCCGGGCGGGTTTGTCGTTACAATTCCCAAGGTGGTGATGCCGGAGCAAATCAGGTTACTGGTGAGACTCTTGAAAAAGATCGAATCTAAAACCGGACTTCCGGAACGATCTTTGAAGATTGAACTCATGGTGGAAACCCCGCAGTCGATCTTCAATCACAAGGGCGAAGTGGCCATCCCTTCGTTCGTGGAAGCATCCGAAGGCCGGTGCGTTGCGGCACATTTTGGCGTCTATGATTTCACAGCATCGAACAACATTACAGCTCAGTACCAGAGCATGGTTCATCCTGCATGCGACTTTGCCCGGACAGTCATGAAAGTCTCGCTCGCAGGTACTGGCATCTGGCTATCGGACGGTGCGACGAACATCATGCCGGTCGGTCCGAATCGACCGAAGGACGGCAAAGGCCTTTCAGTAAAGCAGAAGGCTGAGAATCGTAAAGTCGTTCACCGCATTTGGAAACTGAACTTGGAGCATATCAACCACTCGCTGATGAACGGCTATTATCAAGGTTGGGACCTCCACCCCGCGCAGTTACCGGTTCGGTATGCCGCCGTTTACAATTTTTTCCTCAAGGAGCTCGAGTCTTCATCGAGGCGCCTTAAAACATTCATGGAAAAAGCCGCCCAGGCGACACTAATCGGTGACATCTTTGACGACGCGGCCACCGGCCAAGGGCTCTTGAATTTCTTCCTGCAGGGAATCGGGTGCGGAGCAATTACAGAAGGCGAGGCGACTGCAACTGGCTTGACTATTCAGGAAATTCGATCCCGGTCATTCGTAAAGATTCTCAAAGCACGAAAAACTCTTACGTAATCAGGAGCGGAAATGAAAAGCCCCATCACAACGCATGTCTTGGACACAAGCAAGGGAAAGCCCGCTTCCGGCGTCCCAGTGATTCTGGAAAAGAAGGAGAAATCCGGACAATGGAAAGAAATGGCAAATCGTCATACGGATGTCGACGGCCGCGTTACTGATTTGCTGCCTTCGGATCACAAATTTGAAGCGGCAAGTTACCGGCTCATCTTCGATACCGGCACTTATTTCGTTTCTCAAGACTTGAAGAGCATGTTCCTCAGCGTCGTCATTCCGTTCGAAGTCAAAGACACAAAGGAACACTATCATATTCCGCTGTTGCTTAGTCCATTTGGTTACTCAACGTATCGAGGCAGCTGAAGAGACCTTCCGAAGGTTTCCGGAAAAGACTTCCGAAGTCTCTACGGAAATCTGATGTAGACTTCGGAAGTCTCGACATGACCTTCGGAGGGTTCACCCGTTAAGAAAGGCCAACATGGAATTCGACTGGAACGAATGGCTTCACATTGTCACCCGCTGGGTTCACGTGTTTGCAGGAATCCTGTGGATCGGGACGACGTATTTTTTCACGTGGCTCGACGGCCGTTTCCACGAGCTGAGCGATGCCTCCAAAAGCGACCCGGATGAATCGAAAGTCTGGATGGTGCATAGCGGCGGGTTTTATGTCGTAGGAAAACAGTCGAAGCCGAGCTTGCTCACCACCAAGCTCCATTGGTTCAAATGGGAGGCGGCGATTACATGGTTAAGCGGGATGGTGCTGCTTGTGCTGGTGTATTACACAGGAGGCTTGCTGGTGGATGCCGCGTACGGAGAGACGACTTCGATGTTGTTCGGACTGGGCTCACTCATCCTCGCATGGTTTGTGTACGATTTCATGTGGAACTCTCCCCTCGGGTCGAACGAGCGGATCGCTGTTGTGATTTCGTTTGCTCTCTCCGTTGGAGCCATTTATGCGTTCAGCAAGTTGTATGGCGGCCGGACGGCTTATATGCAAACAGGAGCGATGTTCGGAACCCTGATGACCGCTAACGTGTGGCTGCGCATCCTTCCGGGTCAGCGAAAAATGATTGCCTCGCTTCAGAAGGGCGAACAGCCCGATTTGACTCTTGGTGCACGCGCCAAAATGCGGTCAAAGCACAACACGTTCATGATTGTGCCCGTCGTGTTTATCATGATTAGCAACCATTATCCGGTGGGAACCTATGCTGCCGATTTCAACTGGATTGTTCTGTCGACTACTGTTTTGCTTGGATGGATTGCAGCAGGGTATTTGCGCAGAGCGTAAGTGAGACGAAAGCGGGTTTATCTTCTCTCGCAGAGTTTTTTTCCTCAAATCAAGTAACCACTAAAAGACAAGTCATGGATGAATCTCCTTTCGATGAAGAAAGACGAAGGATTCAAGAAGCCCTGAATGAGTCGAAAAAAAAGGAGCTTGCAGACAAATACGGCGCTCATTTCTCCGATGGATCTCAGCTTTCTCCCGATGGTGAATCGAAATGGCTAAACTATATTGAGGAGTTCGAAAGCCAGTTCGAGCACGCCAGGCAGATAAAAATACGGGAGCTTGTTGGCCATCCAACGTTCACGCCGTTTGAAAAGATTCCTGCAGGACAACTTGAGTCTGAAGTTGCCAATGTCCTTGATTTCCTCTCGCTCCACGACATTTGTGTGAACTGCCTGGCAGACGTCTCGAATGAAGCCCTCTATCGGTTCCTGACAATTGAATTGATGGACGAAGACACCGATGATATCAGGATCGAGGGAATGACGCACAACTTCATCTATGAAGAATTTCATCCAAACGATGAATACGATGCGAAGAGCGCAGCTGAGGAGTTTCTCTCGAACCTCTTTGGACGTCAGGAAGAGTGGGTGCTGAATGGTTTCGCCAAAGATGAGATTTGCAGCCCACTTGGAGCACGATCCAACCTCGAAGAAATGAGAACCATCATTCGCTCTTTTTATTTCCGGTATGCCGCATTTACAAACCATGCATTTGAATGTATCGAATGCACTCTGAACGGAGATTACGCCGCCGTCAGACTTCACGGTGAATGGGCAGGCTTGAAAGCAGGATCGCTGGAAAGCGTATCGCTGAAGGGTGTATGTGAATCAAAGATGAAGAAAAGCCCTTACGGGGGTTACGACCTGATACAGGTAAATTTTCCCGGATTTATAACTTAGCAGGGTGTTGAAAAAGGGGATCGTGGGTGTCACGGACCAGTCCGTGACGCAATCTACCCACAAATTCGGTCATGGAGTGGTCCATGACCGCCATGTTTCCGAGTTTTTCAACAGCCTCTTAGTAAAACAAAAAAGCCTGCCATCTCGCGATGACAGGCTTTCACTTTTGCGAGCAGTCGTTCTGAAGGACGACCTACCAGTTTCGAGGTTTTCTAGTTCCCTTTCTTCTGCTGTTGTTGCTGCTTCGCCCGTTCTTCCGTCCACGGCGGCGTCACTCCAACCACTCTTGCGTAGGCGATTTGCTGGCCGAGTGTTTCGTGCTGGTGGGTCGCTGCCAGGAAAATCATGTCGAGAATTGTCATCGGGTTGCCAAAAAAATCGACCGTCTTGCCGTAATCTGATTCGGGCGCGTTGGCAACGGCGCCATTCACGGCGACAAACGATTTCTTGATTTCATCCGCGATTTTGGCTTTGTCGGTCGATGATTTCTCAAAGGTTTTCTGGTCGACACCCTCAGGCCATTTGCCGGTAATCTTGGAAAGAGTCACGTAATTGCCCATGGCAACGTGCAGAAACGCTTCAGAAACCGAGCGGACTCCTTCACCCGGCTTCCACGTCATCTTATCCTGTGGAATTGCATCAAGCAACGAGGTGATTTGCCCTTCCACGAATTTGGACTGTTTCGCGAACGAGCCTTTGACTGTTCCGGCCATGTCCCCGCCCGCCTGCGGCGTTTGGGCGGGCATCTTTTTCTCCTGCCCTGAAGCGAGTGCAACCATGAAGATTACAAGCGCCACAAGTGTTAATCTAAGTGTTCTCATACATCCTCCTTTAGTTAATAGTGAATTGTGCGTCGAGAGAGGGCAAACAAGGTACCACTCTTGCGGGACAACGTCAATCCTGCTTCTGAAGAGCCCGGAATGAGAACTTGAAGCCGCCGGGGTCGAATTAGCGCTTCTTCGGTTTGAAATCGGAGGGCCTCTTCTTCTGAAAACCAAAATGCCAGCGAATAGCATCCACCGTCCGCGCTGCAGCCCTGCCGTCGCCAAAAGGGTTCACACGTGTGACCATGTTGCGGTATGCCTTCGGGTTCTGCAGAAGCGTCTTCGCTTCATTGTAGATTTTCTCAACCTGAAGGCCTACAAGTTTGGCTGTTCCCGATTTAATCGCTTCCGGACGTTCAGTCACCGTCCTCAATACGAGGACTGGTTTTCCAAGTGCGGGTGCTTCTTCCTGAAGTCCACCCGAATCCGTTATCACAAAGAAACACAGATTGAGCAGATTGATAAATTCCTTGTAATCGAGCGTCTCGAGGAGCTTCACGTTCGGGATACCGGTCAACACGTCGAAAACAACCTTGCGTATTTCCGGGTTTTCATGGACCGGAAAAGCAAATATGACGTCCCGATGCCCTTCTGCGAGCATCCGGATAGCCCGGCAAATAGAATGTATCGGCTCGCCCCAGTTTTCACGTCGGTGGGCTGTGACCAGCACAACTTTGTTTCCCCGATTGCTCGCTTCTGCGATTTCCTGAACCTGAGCCGAAACGAACCGGTAGGCCGGTTGCACAGTATCCTTCAGCGCGTCAATAACGGTATTCCCCGTAACAAAAATGGCCTCCGGTTTAACATGTTCTTTCAGCAGCGTTTTCTTCGCCGTTTCTGTCGGGGCAAAATGCAAGTCGGCGATATGTGCTGTCAAACGGCGATTGATTTCTTCGGGAAACGGGTTGTACTTGTCAAGAGTCCGTAACCCGGCTTCCACGTGTCCTACTACCGCCTTATGATAGAATGCGACGAGACTCGCCAGAAATGTGGTTGAGGTATCACCCTGTATGAGAACCATGTCCGGTTTCACGCGGGCAACAATGCTATCGAGCCCTTCCACGGTACGGGCAGTGATTTGAGACAGGGTTTGGCCTTTTTCCATGATATTCAGGTCAAAATCGGGCCTGATGTCGAATACCTGGAGTACCTGGTCGAGCATGCGACGGTGCTGCGCCGTTGCTGCAGTTGCAACTTTGAATTCATGAGGATACTTCCGCAGCTCCGAGATAACAGGAGCCATCTTAATAGTATCCGGACGCGTGCCAAATATGCAGAGGATGGTTTTCATAAAGGGGTATGCTCGTAGGTCGGCATGAATGCCGACCTGCTGAAAGAGCAATGTACGCAGAGTTTACTTCATTGTTCAATGGATTTTTTCCCTTTGCTCTTCCAGGCCACACTACGTACATTCCTCAACACAACGTTTCATCATGACATTC
>JANOGR010000210.1:0-9943 GCA_031406095.1 Ignavibacteriales bacterium | reverse complement strand
CACAGCCTCGGGATCAACGGTGCGGGTGTGCTTGTCGGCATGATTGACGACGGCTTCAACAGCCGCAAAACTCACAGCGCATTAAAAAACATATCCGTGCTTGCCGAGTACGATTGGATTCAAGGCGACTCCACGACTTCCACCCAGGCGGGAGATGCTTCGGGTCAGGGGGACCACGGATGTTACACGCTCTCAGCCCTGGCGGGTTTTAGTAACGGCAATCTGATCGGACCGGCGTTTGGCGCGACGCTGATCCTCGCCAAGTCGGAATTTATCCCATCGGAAACTCAAATCGAGCTCGACAACTATGTCGCCGCTCTCGAATGGATGGAGCGCATGGGTGCGGATGTCGTGTCGACTTCCCTCGGGTATGACGACCTTGACCCGTTCGGCAGGTACAATGTCGGCGATATTACCTACTCCATGAAAAACGGCCGTACGGCGATAACTTCTCTCGCAGGCAGTGTAGCCGCAAGCAAAGGAGTGCTCCTAGTTACTGCTATGGGAAACGAGTTTCCCTGGCGAAAGATTGCAAATCTGCCTTCCGATAGTATTTACAGACCAGTAACGGGCGTTACCGGCTCTCTTGTCACTCCGGCTGACGCCGATAGCATTGTGGCTGTGGGGGCGACGCTCTCCGGTTCAAACCTTTTGACTTCCTTTAGCTCGACTGGGCCTACGGCCGACGGACGCATAAAACCGGAAGTCGTTGCTCAGGGTTCCAACGTGGTCTCTGCGAATCCAAACAATATCAATGGCTACATGGGTGTAAGCGGCACATCGCTTTCGACACCGCTCGTTGCTGGAGTTGCGGCGCTGGTGTTCTCGGCCCACCCCGAGCTAACCCCGATGCAGGTGCGGGAGGCATTGATCAAAACGGCCGTGCAGGTCAACGACACCGACCCCGCAAAGAACATCACAAGCTGGCCGAATAACTGGTATGGCTATGGGATGGTGAGTGCTCTTGACGCAATTCTCTATCATGGACTTGTCATGAGTAACCGGCCGGTTGTGATATCTTCGGAAACGACATTCACCGTCACGACGTGGATCAAATCGAAAAACCCTCTGACGACGGATTCGTTGTTTTTCTTTTTCAAGAAACCATCCGAGTCGGTATTTCGGCGAGCTCTGCTGGCTCCGACCGCCTTGCCGGACCAATTTAACGTGCGCGTATCACGCACCCTGATGGACTCGACCTCCGTTGGATACTTCTCAGCACGCGACAATTCGGGGGCAACACGAAGGAGCCCGTTCAACGCCCCGGATTCCCTTTTCCCGCTTGCCCCGACGCTGGACAGCATTCTCGGAATTTATCCGCCTATTGCCGGTGTCCCTCAAGAATTCGTCCTTCATGCAAATTATCCCAACCCCTTCAACGGGTCGACAACGATTCTCTTTGATGTCCCCAAAACTTCTTACGTAACGCTCGACATGTTTAACCTGCTCGGTCAGCGAATCCGAACCATTTTTTCCGGCAACGTTCCCGCCGGCACAACAAGGACATTATGGGATGGCAGGGATGAAACCGGCAAGACTGTCGCCAGTGGGGTCTATTTTTATCGCCTCTCAACGCCCACTTCCGCTCTGACAAGGAGATTATTGTTCATTAAATAGAGGCAGACCAGATTTTCATGCCCGAGTTTCATTTCTCGCTTCTTCTTCCCTTAGCTCTTCTTCTCCTCGCTGCATGTTCTGCCGCAGCGCTCTCATGGTTTGTGTATCGCGTCACTGTCCCGCCGATCGCGAAGCCCCTCAATTACGTTCTGACTTCTCTAAGGGCCTTCGGTTTGTTCCTGACGTTTCTTTTGCTCGGGGAACCCCTTCTTTCAATCGTGACACGAACTGTCGAACCTCCTGTCATTACCGTGCTCCTGGATAATTCAAAAAGCATGGCTTTGAACGACCCGAAGGGCAAACGAAAACAGGCCGTATCAAGCAGACTGCAATCGATGTTCGACAAACTCGTTTCCGGGAAACCTCGATATGGATTTTTTGCCGGCGACGTACGATGGTTCGATTCCTTTTCATCCGACTCTCTGAAGCTGGACGGCGACATGACCGATATTGCCTCTGCGATGAAATCCGTGAAAGACAAGGACAGTCCTCAGAATGTGCAGGCTGTGCTTCTGGTCTCAGATGGAAACTCCACCGTTGATTCCAATCCGTTGCATGAAGCCGAGGAGCTTGGAATTCCTGTGTTTGTTGTGGGAGTCGGGGACACCTCTGAGCTCAAAGATCTGCTCATACGAAAAACGCTGACAAATGACATTACGTATGTAGGGAATACGGTGCCTGTTACGGTCACGATACGCAGCTCTGGCTTCGAAGGCCAGCGGGTTGAATTATTGCTGCGGGATGGGTCTACGGTTTTGGACCGAAAAATGGTGACGCTTGAGAAAGGCATCCGGGATTATGAAATCCCGTTATCGTTCGTTCCCGCAAGGGAAGGACTCCAAAAGTTTACGGTCGAGCTCTCACATCTTCCCGACGAGCTGACGGAAAAAAACAATCGGTCCAGTTTCTTTACGAAGGTCCTGAAGAGCAAGATGCGCGTGGCGTTGATTGCCGGCGGTCCAGGCCCGGACGTCGCATTTATACGGCGAGCTCTTGAGGGCGACAAGAATATTGAAGTCAAGGCACTGGTTGAGCGCGGGAATGGCCAGTTTTATAACGGGGCATCGGGCAGTCTGGAAGATTTTGATTGTCTCGTTTTGGTCGGGTTTCCATCGCGAACAACTTCGGGAGGATTTATTTCCACAGTCGCAGGTGCGCTGAATAGCGGAAAACCGGTCTTGAGCATTCTAAGCCGTGGAGTGGATTTCGGGAAACTCCGAGTACTGGAAACGGCGCTTCCCTTCACTATTATGAGCAGCTCGGCCGACGAGTTCCAGGCTTTCATGGCCGTGCCGGAGACGCAGAGGACAAACGCCATAATGAAGCTGACTGGAAAATCAGAGGGGTTCGAACGCTGGGCAAAACTTCCGCCGATCTTTAAAGCACAGCTCTCCGTACGGACGAAACCCGAATCGGAGGTTCTTGCGACAACAAGAATTCAGAACACGGTTATGAGTGAACCGTTTTTGCTCAGCAGGAGCCTGAACGGACGGAAGTCGCTGGCCCTGCTTGGCTACGGTGTGTGGCGCTGGAAATTGCTGGCCGACGCTGGTTCAGGGGGTGAGACTGTACTCGATGAATTCCTCAGCGGCGCTGTGCGGTGGCTGACCACGCGGGAAGACGAGAAACAGGTTCGCATTCAGCCGGCGAGACAGATGTTTTCAACTCAGGAAGCTGTGGAATTCACCGGCCAGGTGTACGACCAGAGCTTCCAGCCAATTGAGAATGCACAGGTGAATGTCTCCGTTCAACGAGGCCGTCAGAGCAACGAGTTGACCCTTTCTCCCGTCGGCAACGGACGCTACGAAGGCTCGCTCAGCATCCTTGAAGAGGGCGATTACACCTACACCGCCAGAGTAGCCGCCGGAAATAAGCTTCTTGCCGAACAGCGCGGGACGTTCTCCGTGGGCGGCTTCAACGCTGAGTTCCTGGAAACGAGATTGAACCGCACTTTACTTCAAACTCTTGCCACACGGACGGGCGGCAAGTATTATGATCTCGCCTCGATGGACGCCTTCCCCGATGACCTGAAAAACCTTGCCAATTTCCAGCCGCATGAGCTGGTCCGTTCCCACGAAATCCAATTGTGGAACATTGCATGGATCCTTGGGCTGATTGTGTCAACGTTTGCTGCAGAGTGGTTCCTTCGAAAGCGAAGCGGAATGCTCTAGACCTTCCGAAGGTTGCAGGGTGAGACTTCCGAAGTCTCCAGGGAATTCCGGGTAGACTTCGGAAGTCTGCGTTCGCCTCACATTGCTTACCTGTGCGATTTTACATACTTTTGCCGTCAGTTATGATGAAACGTACCATCCAAAATCTCTTTGCTTCAGGGCTTGTTCTCATTTCTTTTGCGTGTTCGCCGAAGAGCCTTCCCCAAAAACCAGCCACTTGTCCTGAAAGCCTGCTCGGTTTCATCGGAGAATATTCTCACAACGGCGACACCCTTTACGTGTTGGAAAACGGACAAAAGCTGATGCTCCAAACAAAGAAGGATGAAATTCTTTCTCTTGAGTTTCAAAACGGAGGATCGTTCACGTTTACCTCCGGCAAGTTGTTGAACGAGGCAGGTGGGAGCTTTGAACAAAACAAAACGGGCGTTGCTACAGGGCTGAAGATCGGACCTCGACTATTCACTCGAATGTTCCTGGGTGGAGAAGACGGGGGGACATTCCGCATCACACCGCTCCGACCAGTTGCCGATTTGAGACGCGAAGCTTTGAATGCCTCGCCGCCGGTGGAAAATGGGCAATTTCTCAAGCCCATGCTTGTCGAAGTGACTTCGCTTGATTCCACCATCAAACTTGATATCCGTTACGCATCGACGAACAACTTTGCCAGCACACCGTTTTATTCTCAGGCAAGGGCGTTTCTCCAGCGACCGGCCGCGGAAGGTGTCGTGCGGGCGCACCGGAAGCTCAAGAGTCTCGGCTACGGCGTGTTGATTCATGACGCCTATCGGCCCTGGTACGTCACGAAGATGTTCTGGGACGCAACGCCGGAGGACAAGCGGCTTTTTGTCGCCGATCCATCCAAAGGCTCCCGGCACAATCGCGGTTGCGCAGTCGACATCACGCTTTATGACCTGGCCACCGGCGCCGTCGTCGAGATGCCGAGCGGCTACGACGAATTCTCAGAACGTGCCTATCCGCATTATCCGGGAGGAACTTCGCTTCAACGCTGGCACCGCGAGCTGCTCCGGTGGGCTCTGGAACAGGAAGGGTTCAAAGTGTACGAGTGGGAGTGGTGGCACTTCGATTTTCAGGACTGGCAAAAATATCCCATCGGCACGTTGACGTTTGAACAGATTGAGTCCGGGAAATAGAATCGTTCTGCGGGCGTGAAGATGAATTCCTCTGTCGATTCTCCAAAACAAGTTACCCTCCCCGGTTCATCCGGGACCTTCACTCTGCGCCGGTTAAGCTCGACGGAGGATTACAACGCCTGTGTCCGCCTGCAGCAGGAAACCTGGGGAACGGGCTTTACCGAGAATGTTCCCGCAACGATTCTCATGGTGTCACAGAAAGTCGGCGGCGTCACTGCCGGGGCTTTCGATAAAAACGGGACGATGGTCGGCTTCGTCTTCGGCCTCACGGGATGGAAAGACGGAAGGCCCGTCCATTGGTCCGATATGCTGGCTGTGAAGTCCGAACTCAGGAATTCAGGACTCGGGCGAATCCTTAAACTCTATCAGCGGGAACTTGTTCTTCCCCTCGGTATTGAAGAGATCTACTGGACATACGACCCTCTCGTGGCAAAAAATGCCCATCTGAATATCAACAAGCTCGGCGCCGAGGTTTCCGAATACGTGAGCGACATGTACCCGGATAACTCGGGCAGCGAGTTGCATCGTGGAATCGGCATGGACCGGCTCATCGTGGTGTGGAGAATTGCATCCGATCGCGTACAGGAAATCCTGGAAGGAAAGAAAATGATGAAACCCAGCGACTTTGACCGTGCGCCTGCTGTGAACTCAAAGAGTGACTCAAAAGGGCTTTCGGTTCCTGTTGAAACTGCGCTTCCACAAGCTTCGCCCGTCAGGATTGAAATTCCGGCCGACATTCAAGTGGTGAGGAACAAATTCGTTGAAACAGCAGGGGTCTGGCGCTCGACGACACGAAAGGCTTTTACTTATTATCTTGGTCAGGGGTACACCGTTCCGGCCTTCTTGCGCGATCCACAGTCCGGCCGGTGCCATTATTATCTCGTGAAGAAATGAAAATTCGACGTATCCACCTCCGTGAGATTCATCTTCCGCTCAAAGAGGCGTTTGAGATTTCATCGGGAAGTGTAAAAACCCGCAGGATTCTTCTACTCCAGCTCGAGAGTGCGGAGGGGGCGACGGTATGGGGGGAATGCGTCGCTGAGAGTCATCCGAACTATTACCCCGACACGATCGAGACATCCCGAATCGCCATCAAGGAATGGATTGCACCCCGTGTGCTCAATCGCGACTTCGAGAATCCCGCGGACATTCACGATGTTCTTGAACAGGATTTCCGGGGTCATTCGATGGCAAAAGCCGCCGTCGAGATGGGGGCGTGGGCGCTGGCGGCAGAACTTGAAAAAACCCCGCTGTCGAAGTTGATCGGCGGCACAAGAGATAAGGTGGCAGTCGGCATTTCCCTGGGCATCCGAAAAAGTCCGGAAGAGCTTGCCGCGAAAGTGAAGGAGAGCGCCGTGGCGGGTTACAAGAAAGTCAAAATAAAAATCAAGCCCGGCAAGGATATCGAGTATGTGAAAAAAGCCCGCGATGCGGTGGGACAATTGTTCCCTCTGATGGTCGATGCAAACAATGCCTATACTCTGGACGACACGGAGAAGCTCAAGCGGCTCGACGACTTCAGCCTGCTTATGATCGAACAGCCCCTCGCCTGGGACGACCTTGTGCGGCATGCGCAGCTGCAAAAGGAGCTGAGAACGCCGATCTGCCTCGACGAGTCCATCTCGAGCGTTCAGCGGGCCGAGGACATGATCAAGCTCGGCAGCGGAAGAATCATCAACATCAAACCCGGCCGGGTAGGCGGTTTCACTTCATCGAAGCGCATACACGACCTCTGCCAGGGGCACAAGATCCCCGTCTGGTGCGGCGGGATGCTGGAGAGCGGAATCGGCAGGGCTTATAATGTCGCTCTTGCTTCGTTGCCGAATTTCACGCTGCCGGGCGACATTTCGCCAAGCTCGCGCTACTGGGAGCGTGATATCGTTTCGCCTGAGTGGGCGATGGACTCGAGCGGTTTCGTCAAAGTTCCTTTGGATAAACCCGGCATCGGCGTTACCGTGGACACGGATTACGTTGACCAACTCACTGTATGGAAAGAGTCGATCAGCTAAAGGGATTCTAGCTTGCAATGTCCCGGGGTGTGAGACTTTTGCATGAAAAAGAAATCGATGAAAAAAGCTCATTGATCACACCCCTCGATAAGAAACGAGAAATGATCCCCTCTCTCCAACACACAGACTTTCGCCGCAGAGGGGACACTCATATCACTTCAAAACAAACACATTCAAGCCTCCCCTCTCGTGTGCGGGGAAGAGCGTTGAGAGAGGGGATGAAGGGGTGTGAGACCATTGAATGAAAAAGAAATCGATAAGCCAAGAGTTCCTTCCTTACAAACCTCAACTTACTTCGGTTGCCCGTATGTTGAGGAAGAATATGACACATTCGGAGATTCTTCTCTGGAACGAGCTCAAGAATAAGCAAATTCTGGGATATGACTTCCATCGTCAAAGGCCGATTGATGAGTTCATCGTGGACTTTTTCTGTCCGAGATTGTCTCTTGTCGTCGAAATCGATGGAGACTCACACGAAGGAAAGCTTGAGAAAGACAGTAAGAGAAAGACAGTAAGAGACAGTCAGAAATTGAAGCATATGGTATTCACTTTCTGAGATTTCCAGATGACGAAGCAAAACAAAATACCGAGGGAGTTGTGGAAGTAATCACAGAGTGGATCTTAAACAATAAAAAAAGCACACACCCCTCACGATAGCACAATGAATGTATCCCCTCTCGCTTTCGCACAATTCCAACGCTGCAGAGGGGACTTGATACCTAGCTTAAAACGGAACAAACCTTGAAAATTCTCGCTGAGTTTCCCGACATCATAAGACAGAAGCTCATCGCGCTTCGCAGAGACTTGCACCAACACCCGGAGCTCTCGTTCAAAGAAGAAAAGACCTCCCTCCGGCTATATGATGAGTTGAAAGCGTTAAACGTCGATTCCGTTGAACGTGTAGCTGGGACGGGCGTTATCGCACGAATCAAAGGACAAGATCGAAAAGCGCCGGTCGTTGCTCTGCGAGGTGACATTGATGCCCTGCCGATTCAAGAGGAAACCAAA
This sequence comes from Ignavibacteriales bacterium, assembly GCA_031406095.1. Classification (GTDB taxonomy): domain Bacteria; phylum Bacteroidota; class Ignavibacteria; order UBA10030; family UBA10030; genus JANOGR01. Next base: position 1,987 of record JANOGR010000210.1, on the reverse strand, counting down.
TTGAAATTTGCCTCCACCAACCCCGGCGTCATGCATGCGTGCGGGCACGACGTTCATGCTTCGTGGATTGTTGCTGCGGCGTACTCGTTGATACAAAAGCCGGCTGCAGGAGACGTGGTGCTGATCCTTCAGCCTGCGGAGGAGGTAGGGAAGGGAGCGTTGGCTATGATCAAGGCCGGTGCGCTCAAAGGCGTGAAGGCAATCTTCGGCGCACATGTCGACCGGCGTTTCCTCGTAGGACAGGTGGTGGCGCAGGAAGGTCCGCTCGCAGCGTCTTCCGATGAGTTTCACATTGAGCTGATTGGGCGGGGGGCGCACGCGGCGCGGCCTCACGAGGCCCTTGACCCCATCGTTGGAGCGGGCGCTCTTGTTGGCGCGCTTCAGACAATCGTCTCGCGAAGAAAAAATCCTGCGTTCCCGGCTGTCGTCACAGTGGCAACGATCAACGCAGGGACGGCGCCAAACATCATTCCCGACAAGGCAAAACTGAGCGGCACCATCAGGGCAGTCGACCCGACAACGAGGCGGTTTCTTATAGAAGAGGTTCGACGGATCGTCGAATCACAGGCAGCATCATACGGCCTCAAAGCGCGCGTGCGCATCGAGGAGGGAACACCGCCCATTGTCAACCCGGCACCGCCCGCCGCGTGGGCCAGACAGGCGGCGGCTTCCGTGCTGGGGGATGCGGGGTTGGCGAAGATGGAAACGTTGAATCTTGCGGCAGAGGACTTCGCGTTCTACTTGGAAAAAATCCCGGGGTGTTTTCTGCGCATCGGCGCAAGAGAAAAAGGCGGAGAAGTTATCCCTGCACACTCTGGCAAATTCTATGCGGCCGAAGAATCCATCTTCGTTGGCGGAGCAGTTCTTGCAGAGACAGCACGTGTTGCTTCATCATCCCTGCGCAACGAATAGTCGGGTGTCACGTTCAATAAAGTAAATGTCATTCCGTCGGATTTTTCCGCCGGAGGCGGATCCGCCTTTGGCGGAAAGACGCCAGCCCGCCATCGGTCTGGCGGGGAATCCAGGACTTAGCTAATTTCTGGATTCCCGCTAAAAATCCGCGGGAATGACAAAATATTCTTGAATTGACGAATGTTGAATCTGCTGTGCTATCTGCCTATATTGATGCGGCCTTATGAGAAGAAAAAAGCCCCTCCCGCTCCCTGAGATTCCCGCTATCTCGGTACAGAATATTTCAAAGACATTCCGGCCGCGATCAAAGAACCCGGTCCAGGCTCTGAAGAATGTGACATTTGCTGTCCCGAAAGGAGAGGTCGTTGGGCTTATCGGGCCAAATGGGGCGGGGAAATCCACCTTACTGCGTATCCTGCTCGGATTCCTGGACGCCGATGAAGGCAAGGCTGCTTTGTTCGAGCACCACCCGGAATCAATGATGGCACGAAAACTCATCGGCTATCAGGGCGATTCACAGTTCCGCACCCCGACGCTGACCGTGCAGACCTTTCTCGAGTTCCATGCACATCTCCTGAATCTCAACGGAAATGCAAAGGAAAACATCGATACGCTTCTGAAGGAATTCAATCTGAGCAACGCATTCAATTTCTCGCTGTCTTCATTGTCCAAAGGCATGCGGCAGAAACTCGAGCTTGTGCTGGCGTTTCTGGGCACGCCCCGGCTTGTGTTTCTCGATGAGCCCACGGCCTCGCTCGACCCGCCCTCTGTGTTTGAGCTCCGGGATTTCCTTGAGGCCAGAAAGAAGACGGGAGTGACGGTGTTCTTCAGCTCACACAACCTCACCGAAGTGGAAAACGTGTGCGACCGCGTTCTGTTCATTTCCGACGGCGCAATCATGGCCGACTATGAAATGAAAAAAAGGAAGAAGGGATTCCTTGAAAAGGCTTTCCGCACACACCTCATAGAAAGAGCGGCGTCGTGACCCCGGCATTTCTCAAATTGTGCTGGATTGAATTTCGACGACAGTGGACGACCACGGCATTCGTCACGCCTCTCTTGTTTCTCATTGTCG
>JANOGR010000177.1:0-2965 GCA_031406095.1 Ignavibacteriales bacterium | reverse complement strand
TCCTTCTAGAAGGTGGTCGTGATGACAGTGAATTAAGCTGGCAATGCCATTGATTCCTAAGGCAACTCTTATGCCAATAAAGGACGAGTGCTTGAACATGCAAGAATGACAAGTTGCATAAAGACGGGGATAAAACGACTTGAATCGGTGGGTGATAAGACCCAGCGGATGGGGGATATGGCTCAATCACCAACCAAGAACCTAAAGACCTGTACTCGGCTATTGAGCTGGTCAACAACATAAACGAAATTCTTGGTGTCCATGAACATGCCTGCGGGTAACTGAAAGTATCCAGGATCAACACCAGCCGAACCGATGAAGAGGTACACCTGTCCCTCCGCATCAAAAATCTGGAAATTGTCAAAACCGGCGTCAGCCACAAAAATGAATCCGTCCGAACTTACTGCAATTCCTTTCGGGCGGGCAAACATCCCCGGCCGATTGCCGGTCTTGCCGAACTTTGATACAAACTTGCCGTCGGTGTCAAAGATTTGCACCCGGAAGTTCATGGTGTCCATCACATAGACTTTTTTGTTCTTCACACAGATGTTGGTTGGATAGTTGAACTGCCCGTCTTCATTTCCACGACTTCCGAACGAAAACAGAAATTTTCCATCTTCCGCATACACACGCACTTCATGCTTACCCGCATCCACCACAAACAACCTTCGTGTGTCAGGATCGTAGGCAAGACCGCTTGGCGACTCAAACTCACCCTCCTGTCCGATTGCGAGTTTGAAAGTGCCGCTATGGTCATATCCAAACACGCGATTCAAACGTGTATCGGAAACAAACACGGTTTTGTCGCTTAACGCAATTCCTGCCGGGAGAAAAAGCCTCCCCGAGCCCGTCTCACCGATTCGTCGCAACCGCTTTTCCTGCTTATCGAACACGAGCACAATTCCAAGCCCTGTGTCGGTGATATAGACATTTCCAGCAGAATCCGCCGCAACACCGTATGGCTTCACGAGTCTTGCGGCAGGATCGGCTCCTATGATCCCTTGGAAAAAGGTGGAAAAAAAGGACTTCGGGAAATAGCTTTCATCCCTCAGGATTTCGATAAATTGGATGCGCGGTTTTTCCGGTGGTGGCGGCCACACAACGTCTGATTTTGTTACCGGTGCCGAACAGCCTGAAGCGAGAACAAGCGTACCAAAGGTCAATCCACCGCAGAGCGCTATGTACAAGAATCTTCGTATAAAGTTCATCCTTCGACGCCCCTTCACAACATCCTTTTGGGCCGGCAGCTCAAGATACTCGCCACGAGACTGGTCATTGCCGCAAGGTCGAATGGTTTATCGATGAAATACTCAATGGACATGTCCTTGGCTTTCTGTCGAGAGGCTGAATCGCCAAATGCGCTGATCATGATAACGGGAGTATCGGGAAGCCTCCGCTTAGCTTCTAACGCCACAGCGAATCCATCGAGGTGCGGGAGTTTCATATCAGTAATCACTACATCAACCGGTTGGGAGCGCAAGTTCTCTATGGCCTTTTCGCCGCTTTCAGCTTTGATGACTCGAAACCCGGCCTTGGTGAGCACGCGTTCTAAAGACCAACACACAAGAGGCTCATCATCGACAACGAGAACTTGAGCCATCCTTTTCCCGGCTTGGATGCCTTCTTTGGGTTCAGGTATCTGAGAATTAGGATTCATTTCATACAACTCGATGGGCCGATCTCTGTGCTGTAGTGCAATATTTGTGCCACCTCGTCGTTCTCTCAATCTAGCAGATTGCTGAAAAACTAATTTCGACGTGGCGTCAGGAGTTGCTTGCCCGCCGATCTTTATGGCGGGCCTCCTGACGCTAACATCCAGAATCTGCTCAAAATCGGGCAATGGAGTGTCAGGACGGAAGTCCTGACACCAAATGAATCCCTTTTTCAGCAACCTGCTAGTAAGGATTTTTCGAGACAATTCTGTTTTATTCAATGATTGTTTCGATTCATCAAAATCATCCAAAAGGGTGCTGCGCCAAATCACGCTGCGAAATGGACTCATCACTCACCGTGCTTCATCAAGTCAAATTTCTTCATTCTGTATCGAAGTGTGTCCCGACTGATTTTCAGCAGCCGAGCGGCCTGGGACTGGTTGTTTCCCGTTTTTTGCAGTGCATGGACAATCGCTTGCCTCTCCAACTCATCGAGGGAAAGATTCTCTGCATCAAATTTCCTAGGGTGCGCTGTTGCTATGTGCGATAACTGCTGGAGATGGTCCAACTCCACGCTATGAGAGAAGATGTATTCGCCCTCATCCAGCAGCACGGCGCGTTCAACGACGTTTCTCAATTCACGGATATTCCCCGGCCAGTGGTAATGTCGGAACAACTCCTTGGTCTCAGGCGACAATCCCTTGAAGTTCTTGCGAAACAGTTGATTGTAGTGCTGAAGAAAGTGCTCAGCGAGTAGCAGGACATCATCTCCGCGATCGCGTAAGGGTGGAAGATGAATGGCGGCCACATTTATTCGATAGAACAGGTCGGTACGGAACTTCTCTTCTTTCATCTGTTGCTCAAGTGATTGATTGGTTGCTGCGACTACCCGTACATCAACAGAAATATCGGCGGTTCCACCCACGCGCCTAAAGGTCTTCTCCTCCAGGACCCTGAGAAGTTTGACTTGCAAGGCTGGTGAGATGTCCCCAATCTCGTCCAAAAAAATCGTCCCTGTGTCAGCCAATTCGAAGAGACCTTTCTTTTGCGCTCGAGCGTCCGTGAATGCACCTTTCTCGTGGCCGAACAACTCGCTTTCTATTAACGTCTCTGGTAGTGCTGAGCAATTGACTATCATCAGTGGTTCGTCTCGCCGGTCGCTAAGGTCGTGAATTGCCCGTGCCACGAGTTCTTTGCCAGTGCCACTTTCTCCTGTAATGAGTACCGTGGTCGTGCCGCTCTGGGCCACTTTCCGGATGAACTCCAACACCTTTTGCATGGCGGACGACACGGCTATGATTTCACCAGCCCCA
>JANOGR010000033.1:0-1516 GCA_031406095.1 Ignavibacteriales bacterium | reverse complement strand
AAGATACGCGGAGTCGAGTCCAACGGTATGATCTGCTCGGCCAGTGAGCTTGGTTTGGGCGAAGATGCCGACGGAATCCTCGTATTCGATTCGTCTGCGCCAATCGGCACGCCGTTGGCAAAATTCCTGGGTCAAAACGATGTCATCTACGAAATCGGCATCACGCCAAATCGCGGGGATTGCCTGAGCCACATCGGAGTTGCAAGGGAAGTGGCTTTGGTTGTAAACAAGAAGATGAAGCTTCCAGCAATCAAGCTTGCTGAGAGCAAAGAATCTGCTGCGAAGCATGCTAAGGTGCAAATCCTTGACAAGAAGCGTTGCCCTCGCTATGCGGCTCGCATACTTCGGAATGTGAAGATTCAGCCTTCGCCTGGTTGGTTACAAAATATATTGACATCGGTTGGTGTCCGACCCATCAACGTCGTTGTCGACGTCACGAATTATGTTATGCTGGAAATGGGTCAACCGCTGCATGCGTTTGACTACGATCGCATCGCCGGTCACACGATCATTGTTAAAACCGCAAGGGAGGGAGACGTTTTTACAACACTGGACGGAAAACAGCGCAAGCTGACGTCCGATACACTCATGATTTGCGATGCAGAAAAACCGGTCGCCATCGCGGGCGTGATGGGCGGACTCAATTCCGAAATCAGCGAGAGTACAACAAACATTCTGATTGAAAGCGCATTCTTCAACCCGCAGAACATCCGTCGCACTTCGAGGGGAACGGGTTTATCCACGGAAGCATCCTACAGGTTTGAACGGGGTGTCGATGTCGACGGATGTGTGAGAGCTGCCGATCGTGCCGCACAGCTCATCCAGGAACTCACGGGCGCCGAGGTCCTCAAAGACGCTCTCGACGTGTATCCCGGTAAAAGAAAACCCGTCCCAATCAAACTTCGCGTCGCTCAGACAAACCGCATCCTCGGGACGCTCCTCTCCGGTATTCAGATGGCGGCTTTTCTCAAGAAGCTCGATATTAAAGTTCAATCCGTCACACAACGGGACCTCAAGGCAATACCTCCGACTTTTCGAACGGACCTTGTCGAGGAGATAGACCTCATCGAAGAAGTTGCCAGAGTATACGGATATGAGAACATTGAAACGAAGACAAAGGCCGCGATCGATTTTTCGAGTTCAGTGGCGGTCAACAAGAATGAAGACGAATTGCGGGAGTATCTCGTTGGCTCCGGATTCAATGAGATCCAGGCCATCAGTTTACAGGAAGAGAAAACGGCTGCAATCACCTGTCTCCCTGCTGTCAAAGTGTTGAATCCGGTGAGCGCTGAGATGCAAGTCCTCCGCACAAGCCTGGTCCCGGGCGCACTGCAGATTGCAAGACATAACATCCACCGCGGTTCCATGGAGTTGAGGCTATTTGAAGTGGGCACGACATTCCTGCAAGCCGAAGGCAAAAGGCCCGATTCGCTTGAGGCGTATGAGCAGAAAACGAGCCTCTTGCTGCTCCTCTGCGGCAATCATGCTCCCGTGAGTTACTCGGTCCCCGGGCGGA
>JANOGR010000010.1:0-6063 GCA_031406095.1 Ignavibacteriales bacterium | reverse complement strand
GCGCATATCTATTGTGAAGTCCTCGGCTATGCCTGCAACAACGACGCCCACCACATGATTGCCCCCCGCCCCGACGCTGCATGTGCGATTCGTGCAATGTCCGATGCCTTGAAGGAAGCACGAATTCAGGCGAGCGATGTTGGATACCTCAATGCACACGCAAGCGCGACTCTCCTAAACGACAAAACGGAAACGATCGCAATCAAAAGCGTTTTCGCCGACAGCGTAAAGAAACTGCCGGTGAGCGGTACAAAATCCATGCATGCACACGCACTTGGTGCATCCGGAGCCGTGGAAGCAGCTATTTGCGCACAGATTTTCGAAAAGGACATCCTGCCCCCGACAATTCACTTCCAGACGCCGGACCCCGAATGCGACCTGGACTGCGTTCCGAACCACGCCCGGCCGGCGAGTGTTGACTACATCCTGTCGAATTCCTTCGGGTTCGGCGGAATTAATTCATCGCTTGTATTCGGGCGATTCGACGAGAAGGCACCATGATCAATCATTTCGATGTCATCGTCGTCGGGGGTGGACCTGCGGGCTCGGCGTGCGGCATCTTGCTGGCTGAGGCTGGACTTCGGGTGGCGATATGTGAGAAGTCGTCTTTCCCACGCGACAAAATCTGCGGCGAGTGCATCAACCCCCGAAACTGGATGTATTTTGAGCTTCTGGGAATCGCGGATGAATTAAGGTCTCGGCCGTTAAATAAGATTGCGTCTTTTCGAATCTCGAACTCAGCGGGATTATCCATAGACGGCAAGGTGCAGGCGAGTGCCAACAAGCCCTTTTTCTCGATTGCCCGAAGTTTGCTTGATAGCGTGTTGTTAAAGCGAGCCGCCTCTTCTGGTGCGACTGTGTTTGAAAACGCCGCTGTCAGGGAGATCTATTGGAAAAACGGTTGGCATGCTGTTGTCGGGACCGACAGTGTTCTGAAGACCCTTCAGTCTGACGTTCTTATCGGTGCTGACGGGCGAAACTCTATTGTTGCTCGTAAGATGTCTGACTTCTACAGACGATCAGACAGGGTAAGAAGTCAGACATCTACACGAATCGATCGCGTCGGCGTTCAGTGGCATACGGAATACCAGAAATCCATCGGATCAACTGTGGAGATGTTCTTGTTTAACACTGGATATAGCGGAGTCGTCAACCTTGGCGACGGACGGGCAAACGTCGCGCTTGTGACTACGCCGGAATTGGCTCGACTGGCACAAATTGATTTCACCGGCTTTCTGACCAAAACAATTTATTCCAATCGGTCGGCCCGCGAGCGTCTGGATTTTCTGAATCCTGTCAAAGAGATTCTCATAGCAGCTCCCATCAATCCGACCTCTCACACATCCTCGCACCCATTTGCTTATCTGGTAGGTGATGCTCGACAAACTGTCGAGCCTTTTACAGGGGAAGGAATTCTTTTTGCGCTCCAGGATGCGTATTCGGCAGCGCGGTCAATCGCGGAGCATTATGGCAACCTAAGTTTGAAGAACACGCCTACATATTCCAGATTTGTTGCCAATAGGCTGATTTCACCGGCTTTACGACATCCACTTGTTGCCCAAAAGTTGATTCGACCCGGTTTCAGCGCTTTTGGTTCAGTGCTGGCGAAGTCTCTTTTTACCTAGCTGATGCACTCCATCTTCTCGAAAATCCTCAGATGATGGAGAAAACCTTATCAGGTTCTGACACTCCTTGCTTTTGCATCAGACATTTGGTAAGATTTTTCCCACTCTAGCCGCATTAACCTTCCACCCAGCCAGAAGGAGCATTTCAATGAAACAGCATCGGTTCCATGCCATCATTGTCTGTTTGATTCTATTCTCGTCGTTCGTATTTGCGCAACTCGACACATCACTCTTTTCAGGCATGCGGGCTCGAAGCATTGGGCCTGCAGGAATGAGCGGGCGCATCGCGAGCATCGATGCGGTCGTCTCCGACCCAAACATCATCTACGTCGGTGCAGCGACGGGCGGAGTTTGGAAATCCACGAACGGCGGGCTTACCTGGCGGGCGATATTCGACAAACAGCCTACCGCGGCCATCGGAGCGGTGGCGATTCATCAAGCCAACCCTTCGATCGTCTGGGTAGGGACTGGCGAGGGAAATCCACGCAACAGCGCCGGCGTGGGTAACGGAATCTACAAAAGCCTCGACGGCGGAGAAACATGGACGCACATGGGCCTCAAGCTGTCCGAGCGGATCCATCGAATTATTATTGACCCGAGAGACCACAATGTCGTGTACGCGGGCATTCTGGGCCCGATGTGGAGCGACGGCACGGAGCGCGGCGTTTACAAAACGACCGACGGTGGGAAGACATGGAAGCGAATTCTCTACTCAAACGAAAAATCGGGATGTGCCGATCTCGTTATGGACCCGGGCAACCCGAACAAACTGTTTGCGGCTCTGTGGGAATATCGGCGATGGCCGTGGTTTTTCAAATCAGGCGGGTCAGGAAGCGGTCTGTATGTCACTTACGACGGAGGCGACAGCTGGAAGCAGCTCACGGACAAAGATGGACTGCCGAACAGTGAACTCGGGCGAATCGGCGTCGCCTTTGCAAGAAACAATCCCGACGTCGTGTATGCTCTTGTGGAAGCAAAGAAAAATGCCCTTCTCCGCTCAAACGATGGAGGTCGGTCGTGGAGGACGGTCAACGATACCGTCAACGTGAATCCCCGCCCATTCTACTATGGTGACCTCCGGGTTGACCCGCAGAATGAAAACCGCATCTACAGCTTGCATTCCAACATTTCCATAAGTGAAAACGGGGGTCGCTCGTTCATAAACATGACCCCGGGCAACAGGGTTCATTCGGACCATCACGCACTCTGGATTCACCCAGAGAACGGAAAACTATTGATCGACGGAAATGACGGCGGCGTCGCAATCAGTTACGACCGCGGACGCACCTGGCGTTTCGTCGACAACCTGCCGCTGGCTCAGTTTTATCACATCAACGTCGATATGGAAATCCCTTACAACGTGTATGGTGGTATGCAGGATAACGGCTCCTGGCGGGGACCGAGCGACGTTTGGGAAAACGGCGGCATCAGAAATTTCCACTGGAATGAGGTGGGGTTTGGCGACGGGTTTGCGGTTCTCGTCGACCGCTCGGATGCAACCTACGGCTATGCTATGTCTCAGGGTGGCAATCTTTTTCGCTACAATGTCAAGACTGGTGAAAGAAAAGACATTCGGCCGTCGGGACCCGATAATACCAGGCTCAGATTTAATTGGAGCGCCGGGATCAACTTCGACCCATTCGACACGAAAACGATTTACTACGGGAGCCAGTTCGTACACAAAAGCACCGACCGCGGAGATTCCTGGACAATCATAAGTCCCGAGCTGTCAACGAACGATCCTTCCAAGCAGAAAGCGGAGGAAAGCGGCGGATTGACGTACGATGTTACCGCTGCCGAGAATCATTGCACCATCATGACGATTGCCCCGAGCGCGCTTCAGCAGGGAGTTCTCTGGGCTGGCACGGATGACGGCAATGTTCAAATCACGCAGGACGGCGGCAAAACGTGGAAAAACGTTGTTGGCGGAGCGACCGAGCTTCCGAAGAACACCTGGTGCCCGCACATCGAGCCTTCCAAGTACGAAGCCGGCACTGCGTACGTGGTCTTCGACGACCATCGACGGGGAAATTTTCGGACATATATCTACAAAGTTGAGAACTTCGGAAACACATGGACGAGTCTGACAAAAAACGATCCTACTGCCGGGTCGGAGCATCAGTGGGGCTATGCGCATGTCATCGAACAGGATCCCGTGAAGAAAGACCTGTTGTATCTCGGTACGGAGTTCGGCCTCTGGGTGAGCTTCAATGAAGGAAGAAACTGGCAGAAGTGGACACACGGGGTTCCGACGGTTGGCGTCTATGCGTTGATTGTCCATCCGCGTGACAACGACCTTGTGGTCGGAACACACGGGAGAGCGGCATTCATCCTTGACGATATCCGTCCTCTGAGGAGTGTCACAAAGGAGAGCCTGGAAAAACCGCTCCATGTATTCGAGATTCCTCAGGCGTATCAGCACACTGTGAAGCAAATGGACGGATACCATTTCCCGGGCGATGCATTGTTTCGCGGCGAAAGCAAAGCTTACGGAGCCATGATTACGTACAGCGTCAACAAATCGAAGCTAGCATCCGGGAGCGGGCAGGAAAAGAAGGACGTGTCCGAGGCTCAGGAAAAGATGGCGCCGTCCGACACAGTGAAAATTAATGTGGAGATTTTGGATGCCTCGGGCACAGTGATTCGAAAAATGAACACCTCGACCACGAAGAATGGGGTCAATCGGTTTACATGGAATTTGCGAAGGGACGGATTCCGCCAGCCGAGAATGCAACCCGGTGTTCCCGAGGAATTCCTGCCGCAAGGACCCGAAGTTATTCCCGGAAAATACACGGTGAAACTGAAGCCGGGAAAAGAGGAGGTTTCGCAGACCGTGGAGGTGCTGTTTGACCCGAGGGTCAGTTTCACAACCGATGCGCGGCGACAGAAGCTCGAGATGGTGTTGAAGGTAGGGCAGAGAATCGAGGTTGTGACAGAGGCCTACCAGCGCATTGAGAGGGCCAATCGCTCAGTTGAGGTTGTAACGAGTCATATCCGAGACCGCAAAGATGATACAGCAAACGAGCTGCGCAAGCTCGGGACCGATTTAAAGAAGACTCTCAGCAGAGTTTCCGACCTGTTCATCGAACCACAGGGCCGGCAAGGAATTTTCAGGAACGATGATCAGGCGATCGCCCGCTTGAACAATGTCCTACGATCGTTAAACTCGACCTTCGACACGCCGACAGAAGCACAATCGGATTATTTCAGGCAGGCTGAAGGAGTCCTGGAATCGGCGCTGAAGGAGTTCAACGCGGTATTCACGAAAGATGTTGCTGCGTTCAAGCAGAAGGTGCAAGCGGCGAATGTTTCGATTGTGCCTGAAGGCGAGGCGTTAGATGTGAATTGGAAAAGGAAGCCGGAATAGATTAGATTAACGTAGGGGCTTGATTCCGCCACATAGCTTGGCGGACAGGGAATCAAGCCCCTACCGGTTTATCCCACGGATCTTGTCATGCCTTCTGATTTTTAGAAGGGATCCAGAACCGGCGGCCTAGTCCTGGACTCCCGCTAAAAATCCGCGGGAGTGACAATGTTTTTTCTGGAATTTGTGAACCATGATCGGACAAACCATATCCCACTATCCCGCGAAGCGGGATGCCAAAAAGCGGCACAAGATTCTCGAAAAACCCCGCCAAAAAACCGGCGGGCAGGTCGGCGAAGGCGGGCCTGTCCACCGACTCGTCCGCCGTAGCGCCAGCGTAGGCGGAAGCCCAACTTCTTATCTGCAGGTTCTACAATGATAGGAACAACCGTTTCTCACTATAAAATACTCGAGAAGTTGGGCGAAGGTGGACCTGCCCCCCGGCCCGTCTGCCGGAGCGCCAGCGAAGGCAGAAGCCCAATTATCATGTCAAGCGTCTTACGATGATTGGAACAACAGTCTCACACTATCGGATTATCGAGAAATTGGGCGAAGGGGGGATGGGCGTGGTCTACAAAGTCCCGAAATTCCCTGCGAGCGCATTTCGCGAGCAGATGGAATTTCGAGGATCCCGCCGCCTTTTGGCGGGACCCAGGTTAAGGCAATTATGATTGGGCAAACCGTCTCCCATTACAAGATTCTTGAGAAACTCGGTGAAGGTGGCATGGGTGTCGTCTACAAAGCCCAAGACACCAAGCTCGACCGCACAGTTGCATTGAAGTTTCTACCCTCAAACATCACTCCGACCGAGGCCGAGAAGAAACGCTTCATCCATGAAGCAAAAGCGGCATCTTCTCTCGACCATCCCAACATCTGCACTGTCTATGAAATCGATGAAACATCTGATGGACAGATGTTCCTCGCTATGGCCTTCTATGAGGGCGCGCCGTTGTCTGAGAAAATCAAACAAGGGCCGGTTAAGATTGACGAAGCCTTAGAGATGGCGATTCAAGCCGCGGAAGGATTGCAAGCTGCACACGAAAAAGGCATCATCCATCGCGATATCAAGAGCGG
>JANOGR010000009.1:0-3205 GCA_031406095.1 Ignavibacteriales bacterium | reverse complement strand
GAGCCTATAAAACCCGTTCCACCTGTCACGAGAATGGCGGACATACCATGATCTTATTGCTGTTCTGGCGGGTAAGAGGCGGAATCAAGAGCCCTGGCAGCGGCTCTCAATTTTTCCTTTTTCTGAAACATTTCTCCAAGAAAATTCCGGGCGTTTCGACCGGATGGATATTCTCCTATCCCGCGCTCAGCTTCATCGATCGCTTCTTCAGGAAGATCCATCTTATCGTATTCCCGTGCGATCGCAAGCCGCAAACGAGCGCGTTCTTCCGGCCGTTTGGTTCTGCGGAGCGTATCGCTGAATTGTGTCATAGCACGAAAGCTTTTCACGACGGTGTTCGTCCGGTCGATCGATTCCAGCGTTCGCAGGTAGGCTGCCGATTGGAGTGTGTCGCCCGTTTGGATCCCGTAGTGCCACGCCCACAGAAGGCCCGAAAAGAACGTAGGATCGATGCCGATTGTTTCACGGATCAGGCGGTATGCACGCCTCTGATAACCGAGATTCCAATACAGTTTTGAAAGGGCGAAGAGTTCATTCGATTGTTGCACATCGGATTTCATCAGCTTTACCTGACGATATCGATTCATCGCCGAGAGATGAATCTGGGCTGACCACACGTAGGGCGTAGACCGTGGTTTTGTGAACATCGACTGGACCTGCTGAATGGCATTGAGGGAATCGCCCATGAGTGTATAGGCAAGAAAGAGCTGGAAAACGGTTTCCGGCTGGGTTGGTACAAGGGCGGTCGCTTTCTGCAGGGCTTGAACGGCGCCGGTATAGTTTTCCATGAGAATATCTAGGCGTCCTTTCCGAAGCAACCCGGCTGCGCTTATCGAGTCCAAACCGGAAGATTCCCGAGATTCCACGAGAGTTGTTTTCCATCGGGAGTGGACTTTGAAAACATGTAAGTTTGAAGCGCTGAAGACGTGTTCGAACCGGAGGCGGGGAGATTCTCTCATGAAGAACTCATACGATGTCACATCCGACCACAATCCCGTGGAGAGTACGTATTCCACGGCATTGTCACGGAGAAAGGACTCAAATAGCGGCAGTGGTATGCCGGAATTGATCTCCAGCATTTTTCTTTCTCCAACAAAAGTGGAAAGATCCTTGGCCGAGCTTGCCACGACGACTTCCTGGGGCGTATTCTCTTTGAACCACTTGCCGGCCAAACGCCAGGGAACAGTGAAATACGTCTTTTCAGGATTGGTGATCCTGACTTTCTCGTAGAATGCCTGCGGGGATTGGACGTAGAGAGAATTTGTCCTGAACATTTCAAAATCGCATGCAACGTTTGGCAGGATTGCGAGGGAAAAACCGGAAAGGATGAAACCCGGCCTGGAAAGCACGGCGAGCAGAAATCGACTCTTAAGCCAGACAATTGCCTTTATCGCATAGAAGATCATGATTGGCAGGAGGGGGAGGAGAAAGCGAACATCGTGGATGGGGTAGGTGAGAATGATCATGAGATAGAAAACGATGAAAATTGCCCTCATGATTCCAGACCTGCTTTGTCTGAGATCCCAAACGAGGCCTATGACAGAAGTGAGACTCACCACGGCCATCACGCCATATTTGCCCCAGCTCATGTTGTTGACAATGAGCTTGAAAAAATCTCCCGGCCAGAGAATCAGGTTAGGCGGAAGTGGGTACAAAAGCATTCCCCCAAGCTGGACTGAAAAACCTCTGGCATTTGTTTGGATTCTCGTCGCCAGTTCATTCAGGAAAGAAGCATCCGGCGGGGTGACCGCGTGCTGGAAAAAGAAATGGATGTTCGAGCTTTGGGCCGAGGGTGTTTCCCCAACGAGAATGAGATTACGCACGAGCCACAGGCCGTAAACGGAAGCGCAGCAGGCAAGGAGAAGAAACGCGATTTTTCCTCTTCTTCGGACGACGAGTGTGAAGAACATCGCTGCCAACAAAGTAATCGACACTTCCCGCAACAAAACGACAGCGGATGCGCTCACCAGGAAGGCGATGGTCAGCCCCGGCGGTGTTTGTGGCCGCTCCATCAGCCTATCCAGGAGGATCATCAAGAGCGACATCAGAGCCAGGAATGGCGCTTCGGATAAAACCTCGGAGGAAATCACGATCATCAGGGGATTCAATGCCAGAAACATGGTTCCCAGTATTGCAGCGCGACGACCCATGGAATTCGCAAGCCAGGCATGAAACAGAAAAAGAGCACACGCCCCCCACAGGACTGTCCAGATCTTGGCGGCGATAATCGAATGGGGGAACACGATCAAAACCGGGAAGAGAAGGACAGGATACAGAGGTGCATTGACAACATAACGGTCTGGGTCGGGTTGCGTGTCGTCCAGGTAACCCTTGAACTGTGCGACGGAAGTACCCCAGATAAGGTATCGAGTGCTGTCCGTGTAGAGCGAGAGGTCGTTGAGGCGCAGGATCCCGAGAACGAAGAATATGCCGCAGACTGCAAGGATGCCCCTGTTTTCTTTCAGAAGATTCACGCGTTCACCAGTTGTTTCGCCGTTCTCAATACTGAGTCGAACATGGGCTCGGTGAGCCTCCCCGTGAACGTATTCTGTTGGCTCGGATGGTATGAAGCAAGAAGCGTGAGTTTCTCGCTCACAAGATACTTCGCGCCGTGTTCAAACGCTGGCTTTTTGAGAAAAGAAGCAATCCCGAGAGTTGCAAGACACTTGACTGCGGAATCGAAACCGACCTTTCCAAGTCCGACGATCACGCGAACTTTGCCCAGAAGTCTTAACTCTGTAAGCAAGAAAGGCCTGCAATTGCGGATTTCCGAAGGCAAGAGTTTGTTCTGGGGCGGTGCGCACCGACAGGTTGCCGTAATATAGCAGTCTTCAAGTTTCAAGCCGTCCGATCGAGAGACCGATGTCGGCTGGCTGGCGAACCCGAACTTATGTAAGGCCCGGTAGAGCCAATCGCCACTCCGGTCGCCGGTGAACATCCGGCCGGTACGATTGCCTCCGTGGGCGGCCGGCGCAAGTCCGATGAGGAGCAGGCGTGCTACGGGGTCGCCAAAACCCGGATTGGGTCTTCCCCAATATTCCTCATGTTCAAATCGCCTTGTTTTTTCACGGGCTACTCTCTCACGCCATTTGACCAATCGGGGACACTTCCGGCATTGGACGACCTTGCGCTGCAATTCCTCAATTCTTGTCATTTCCGGTTCAGGTAACTGTCTTCAGAAAGGAAATCAAGTGCCTGTTGAATT
>JANOGR010000368.1:0-12012 GCA_031406095.1 Ignavibacteriales bacterium | reverse complement strand
CCATCATAATGCAAAGAACCGGATTGTCGAGAGTCGCGAAGTGGTGAAAAGAAACCCCGACATCATTATCGGCTCGTGGTGTGGAAAGCCCTTTAAGAAACAGGCGGTGAAAAATCGAGAAGGCTGGGAGAGCATTGCAGCCGTTCGACAAAACCAGTTGCACGAAATCAAGTCGACCAATATCCTCCAGCCTGGCCCCGCTGCTCTCACGGACGGACTCGATGCATTAGTGAGCATCATCGATGCGTGGCGCGGGTAGGCAAGTCCGTCGAGGGCGGCATCGTCGCATGATCTTGGAAATGTCTCCAAATCTGGTTACCTTTTTCAACCCACAGAAAGGAAATTGCTGATTTTCTTTGTTACAACGTAGCCTTCCTATCTTCCTCCTGCCGGTCTCAATTCTCGCGCAGGGTGTCGACATTCGCGGCACGGTGTCCGACAGCTCGAGCGGTGAAAAGCTTCCATTTGCCTCGGTGGCGATTTCAGCCACGACGCGAGGCGCCTCGTCAAATATCAACGGATTTTATCTGATTGCAAGTGTCCCGCCGGGTGTGTACGATGTTTCTGCAAGCTCCATTGGATATGAACGGAGAACGGTCAGAGTCAACGTGTCAGGGCGTGAGCCAATCGTCCTGAACTTCAAATTAGCACCAAAACCAGTCGAGTTTTCGGAAGTCGTCGTGACGGACCGGGCGAAGCGGGAGCTGACGGAGATTAACACGAGTGTTCACGTGCTGGAACAGCGCGATATACACATGGTGCCCGTCACCGTGCAGGAGGACATCTTTCGCGCGATCCAAATACTGCCTGGCGTTGTTTCCACGAGTGACGTGAATTCGCATTTCTACGTGCGGGGCGGAGGCGGAGACCAGAACCTCATCCTGCTGGACGGCATGAAAATCTTCAACCCGTACCACGCCCTTGGTATTTTCAGCATCTTCGACTCAGACATCATCAAAACCACGGAAGTCTACACGGGCGCATTTCCTCCGGGCTATGGAGGCCGGCTTTCTTCGGTGGTGAACCTCACAACCCGTGACGGACGTGCGACCGGATTTTCCGGCAAAGGCAGCATCAATTTCGTTTCATCAAAAGTCCTTCTTGAAGGCCCGCTCTCGTCCGGTGGCCGGCTCCTGTTAAACGTAAGAAAGTCCCTGTTCAGCCGTCCGCTTTCGCGGTTTCTGAAGAAAGACGTCCCGATCTCGTTCTATGACGTGTTTGCGAAGGTAACCCGGGAGGCTGAGGACTCTCATTCGCGATACGGCTTCGAAGGGTTCTACAGCGGCGACGACCTCAACTCCGAAAAGGCTGACGAAGCGGATTACTCGTGGCGCAATCGGTCCACAGCGTTCGTCGCCAGCGGGCTGATTGAAAACCGTGTTTTTGTCGACGCTGTGGGATACCAGACCTTTTTTGAGGCCCGAAGGAATGCGAAGGGTTCGGGGTTGACGGATGCGCTTACTTCGGTGAGTGAAGTGGGCGTCCGGGCAAATGCAACGCTCTACACCGATTCGCGGGACCTGTACATGTTTGGCTTTGAATTCAATTTCCCGAACCTGCAATACAATCTCAAAAACAATTTTGGAGTTCCGGTCAACCACGAAAACAGTCTTGTGGAAACCTGGGCCTGGCTTCGTTACCAGTCGACGATGGGAAGCCTGCAGCTGGACGGGGGTTTTCATGTTGACGTCGGTTCACTGTTTACGCGCCCCACAGGTTTCGAAGCGGTTCAACCGCGCTTGAACCTGAGCTACCAAATAGGCGACGGATGGAGGCTCAAGGGATCGTTCGGCCGGTACAACCAGAATATCATCACCGTTAACAATGAAGACGATGTCATCTCGATTTTTGACGCGTGGATCCAGGTGCCGGAAAACCTTCATTCCGAGCAATCCGATCACTATGTCGCCGGTCTGGAAGGAAACCTGATTCCGGAGCTTTCACTGAACCTTCAAAGTTATTACAAAAAATACGGCTCTCTCGTCAGCTACAACCGCGACAAAGTGGATGCCCAGGACCCTGACTACATCAACAGCATCGGCGAGGCATACGGGTTCGAAACACTTGTTCGGTACGGGGTGCCATTCATCGATATTTACATGGCCTACACGATCAGCTGGACGACCATTACGGCAAGCGGTTTCACCTATCATCCAAAATACGACCGACGGCACACGCTTAATGCCTTGACGGTGTTTCACCTTGCTGATAACCTGGATCTGTCGCTCCGCTGGGAAGTAGGTTCAGGATTTCCGTATTCGCAGACAGTCGGCTACTATGACCGCCTCACGTTTTCCGACGTGTTTCGCAATCCGCAGTTTGGCGAAACCGGTAATCCGTTTATCAGACTCGGCACAAAGAATTCATCGCGATTACCGATATACCACCGGCTCGACGCAAGCCTCAACTATCGATTCTCCCTCGGATTTATCAATGGCACACTGGGGGCTCATATTGTCAATGTGTATGATCAGAAAAACATCTTTTATTTCGACAGGAAAACAGGACAGCAGATCAACATGCTCCCATTTTTTCCCTCGGCGACTCTCAGTCTGGAATATTGATGAACCGTCAATACAGAATATTGATTCTTGGCGTCGCAACGACACTCCTTGCATGTACTGAATCGTTTGACTCAAAAGGCGGCCACGAGCCGCAACTTGTCGTGTATTCCGTCATGACAGCTCAAACCGACACGCAACTTGTACGTGTGTATTCCACGTATGACCCGCCGGCATGTAACCCGCTGGCTGTAGTGGTGGACAACCCCGTCACGGACGCACAGGTTACGATTTCGAGGGGAGGCCAGACGTATGTGTTGCGGGATACACTCATCACGAGAATAGACAAGTCACGTTACACGAGTGATATACGTGCTTTTATTGGAAACCCGCTGAGCATCCAACCCGGGGGTGCATACACATTGAATATCAACTCGCTGACCCGCGGCACGATCACGGCTTCCGCTACCATTCCAGACAAGGCGCTCATGGTTCTGGTCAATCCGTTTGCCGTTGATGCACCGTCGTTGTTTACAGGCCAGGACATTTCACTCCAGGTGACGCTTTCACGGCACACGAAAGGCTATTTGTTGAGGTTATATCTCGTGTATGAATATACATCGGGCGGCATCACGTACAGCAAATGGTCTGAAGTGCCTTCGATGGTTCGGACAATCGGCTCTGAGACCATCGAGTCTTTTCCCAGACTCGTGAGAAGGACCTCGACTTCGACAGTCACGTCGGCGGGCCGGGAGTCGGTGAGCATTCCGAATCAGGCCTATCGCCATCAGATTAACAAGATCAAGTCGCAGTATGGAGGCCTCAACCTCAAGTTTCTCTCCGGTATTTTTATCCTTACCCAGGTCGAAACAAATTTCTATAATTACTACAATGTCGCCAACGGGTTTCAGGACCAGTTTTCCATTCGAACCGACGAACCAGATTACTCGAGCATTAAGGGAGGTGTTGGTGTGTTTGGCGGAATGGTCAACGACACTTTGGTGAAAACGCTGCCGGCATTTATTAATTGACATGATGCCAGTTGCGTCGTTCCTTGAATCTGCTTCAAAAAAGCATTAGTTTTTCGTTGTCACCATCCCACATGAAGATTTTTTCCTTTTTGAATCATTCAAGGCGTTTCCCCGAATGGTCTTATACTTCGACCGGCAGGATTTGGCGCCTCTTGTTTTCCGACACTGGCCGGATCATAGGTGAAAGCAGGAATCCGGACCTCAAACAAGCTTCCTTTTTTTGCGTCGATGAAAAGACGGGTCAGAACCTCTGGGAAAATCTGACAATGCAGGAGCCCTGGTGGGTCGGCATGGAATCAGTCCAAAAAGACGTCCTGCTTCTCCACGAATTTGCGAAGCCAGACTTGCCTGAACATAAAGTCATCAAGGCCTACGATGTCGAGTCCGCCCGGCTTCTGTGGCATAATCAGGAAATGACGTATTGGTTTGGGTATCAGAATTCTGTTTATGCTTACAAAACCCTTTTCGAGCGCCGCATTGGATACTCGCTCGACCTTCGCTCAGGAGAGGTTGCGAAGGAGTACGACGATACGTTCGAGGGGCTGGAGCAAGTCCGCAGTCTTGCTCAAAGTGAGGATCGACTGGAAGACTATCGATTTCCGCAGATTTTTGGCCCTCACACGGCGGACCCTCGCTCCACCGCAGTCATTGAGAGGGTGACAAAGCGCGATCGCATCATGGGTGACGTTGAATTCGTCAGGGAGAAGGAATACCTGCTCTTTAATTACCATGTCCCTGAGAAAACATCGCGGCCTGAGGCAGTTTCACTGGAAAACCACCTTGAAATTGTTGAGGTTGAGAAGAACGAAAAGGTGTTTTCAGAACTCCTCACAAGAGGGGCAAAATCCCCGGTGCCGGATTCTTTTTTCGTGAAGGGGGATTTTGTCTACTATGTTAAGGATGAACACACACTCTCTGCCCTTCGCCTATGGAAGTCATAACTGAGCAACTGAGCATATCAACCCGGGGAAATTCCGAAATCACCGACATGACGAAGCAAATCGCTTCGCTCCTGTCCAAGCATAGGCTTCAAGAGGGCAACGCCACAGTTTTTGTCTCGGGTTCAACGGCTTCTGTTACGACGACTGAATTTGAGCCGGGTTTGGTGAGAGACATCCCCGCGGCAATGGAGCGGGTTGCTCCTCAGGGAATCCGTTATCACCATGATGACACCTGGCATGACGGCAACGGCCATTCGCATGTGCGGGCCGCTATGTTGGGGCCATCCTTGACTGTGCCTTTTTCGAAGGGAGAGTTGCTTCTCGGCACATGGCAGCAGATCGTTCTGATCGATTTCGATACGCATCCAAGAAAACGCAATCTCATTGTCCAATTCATCGGGAGAACATGAAAACTTTACGCATCAAGCATGTTGATGCTTTTACGTCGAAACTGTTTGCTGGCAACCCGGCCGGCGTTGTCGTTGAAGCCGACGGCCTGAGCGACCAGGAGATGCAGTCGATTGCCCGCGAGAAGAATCTGCCGGAAACGGCTTTCGTGCTCAAGCCCACGGTTCAAAATGCAGACCTGCAGATTCGCTGGTTCACACCGGCGGCGGAGGTGCCACTGTGCGGACATGCGACGATAGCGAGCTTCCATGCACTCGCGGAAGACGGATTAGCCGGGCTGCAACCCGAAGGACAGCACTATTTCCGGCTTCAGACAAAAAGTGGAGTGTTGAATGTGAAAGTGGAAAAGAACTTTGCCGGCACGAGCGTCGAGTTTGAGTTACCTCTGCCAAAATTCCGTGTGAAGAAGCAGCTCACAGCAGCATTCCTGAAATCTTTAGATCTAAAATCAAGCCAGATGGAGAAGAAGCTCCCCATTGTTGCCGAATTGCACCTGTATGTGCCCGTCAAGAGCCTTGCTGTCCTGAAAAACCTGAAACCGGATTTCCGGTCGCTCGGTGAAGAGCTGAGAAAGGTCAGGTATATCGGTGTTTGCGTCTTTTCCGTTGAGACAGTGGAAAAGAATTCGTCCGTTCATTCCCGTTTCTTTGCACCCGCTTTCGGCATTGATGAGGACCCTGTAACGGGTTCGGCGAACGGACCTTTAGGCGCGTACTTGCACCAGTTCGCAATCCCTGCAGGATTCAAGATTCCATCGCGTACGCTCGCCGATGGGCGGACGGAATTCATTGGAGAGCAGGGAGATGAGGTCGGCCGGCCCGGGCGGGTGAAAATCCGGGTGGCGGCGAAGCGGAAAGTCGTCCAGAGCGTGAGCATCGCGGGCGAGGCAGTGACTGTTTTGGACTCAACACTTCATTTGAAATAATCCTGCCCATGACCGCCAAGAACGCCGTTTTCCTTTGGGTCCTCATCGGTTCGCTGGGCCTTTTTACGTACAGTGTCCGGCGCCTCATCCTGCATTTACGGGTCGGAAAGTCGGATGACCGTTTCGATAACCCTCTTCGCCGGATAAAGAATGTCATCGTGGTCGCGTTCGGTCAATCGAAATTGCTGCGCGAGCCCGTTGCCGGCCTCATGCATTTCTTTATTTACTGGGGCTTTGTCGTTCTGCTTCTCGCCGTGCTGGAATCCATCGCTGAAGGTGTTATACCAAATTTCTCGACATCCTTCCTCGGAAGTTTGTATCGGGTATTGTTGCACGTGCAGGAAGCGTTTGCTCTCCTCGTGGCAGTTTCCGTGCTCGTTGCGTTGTTCAGGAGGTATGTGATCAGGCCGAAACGCCTGGAAGTAGACTTCCAGGGCAAGCTGGACGCAACGCTTATTCTCCTGATGATCTTCATCATAGTCACGAGCATGTTAGGTCAAAACGCGACAAGGGCGATACTTCACGGCAAAGATGAATATGGTTTTATCGGACGGGCAATTATCCCGCTGTTTTCTTCCATACAATGGACCAATGTACAGGTCTGGTTCGAGGCTTTCTGGTGGACGCACATGTTGTTTGTTCTTGGCTTTCTGAACTATTTGCCCTACTCGAAGCACCTCCACATCCTCACCTCAATTCCCAACGTCTATTTTACTTCGTTGAGGCCACGCGGCGCTCTGAAGCCCATCAACCTGGAGGTCGAGGGAATCGAAAAGTTCGGCGCTTCGGATGTTGAGGACCTCACATGGAAGCAGCTCCTGGATGGCTATACGTGCACAGAGTGTGGCCGGTGTACCGCTGCTTGTCCGGCAAATTCAACCGGGAAAGTGCTGGATCCGCGAAAAATCATTGTGGATATCAGACACAGGATGGAAGAAAGAGGACCCGTCGGAAATGACCGGCCGGTGTCCGCAACGCCAGAGTTCGAAGCCAAGAAAACTCTCCTCCATAATTTTATTACTGCGGATGAGTTGTTTGCCTGTACAACGTGCATGGCTTGTGTGCAGGAATGCCCCGTGAACATCGAGCACGTTGACGCGATTGTGGAAATGCGCCGCAGCCTGGTGCTGAATGAATCGAACTTTCCTCCCGAAGTGCAGGTTGTGTTCAGAAACCTCGAAAACAATTACACACCGTGGGCGTTTCCCGCCTCAGCCCGGGCGGATTGGGCCGAAGGGATGAACGTTCCGACCATGGCGAGCATGGCCGACGCCGACGTGCTTTTCTGGGTGGGTTGCGCGGGGGCGTATGACAACCGTTATAAGAAAGTGACGCAGGCGTTTGCAAAGCTCATGCAGCAAGCCGGAATCAAGTTTGCCATTCTCGGCCTCGAAGAAAAATGCACGGGAGACCCGGCTCGCCGAATCGGCAACGAGTATCTGGCTCAAACCCTGATGAAAGAGAACGTCTCGACCCTGAATCGCTACAACGTGAAAACGATTGTGACATCCTGCCCGCATTGCTTTAACTCGCTCAAAAACGAGTATCCACAGTTTGGCGGGGATTACAAGGTGATGCACCACACGGATTTTCTTGTCCAGCTCATCAACCAGGGCCGGCTCAAAATCTCAAAGGAGCAAGTCGCCACAATCACGTTCCACGATTCGTGCTACCTCGGCCGTTACAACGACGTGTACGAACAGCCCCGAGATATCCTTGGATCCATACCGGGGATTGAGCTCGTGGAAATGAAACGATCGAGGAGCAAAGGCTTTTGTTGCGGCGCTGGAGGAGGCAGAATGTGGATGGAAGAACACGAGGGCAAACGAGTGAATCTTGAGAGGACAGAAGAGGCCCTCGCGACTCAGCCGGATGTTATCGGGACGGCATGCCCATTCTGCATGACGATGATGACCGACGGCGTGAAAGCGAAAGAGGCTTCTGAGAAAGTGAAAGTGATGGACGTGGCTGAAATCCTCTTGGAAGCCACCGCGGCAAATCCATCCACCTAAATCCAAAGGAGAAACATGAAATACAGAGTTCTCGTCACCAAAACGCTTGATGTCCCAAAAAATATTTTCACGGGAGTCTATGATTCCGAAGATCTGGCCGTGAAGGAAGCAAAGGACAATCTCACGAAGCTCGATGGCGATGTGGCCATTGTAACGAAGATCCACGCAGGAAATCAAAAGGTCATTCACACGTTCGAGAAAATTCGCAAAGCCGGTTGAACAACGATTTCTTTGCAAGCTCCAAGCCGCTACAATCGTGGGCGGCTTTTTTTTTGAAACCGATGTCAGGAAATACCGTAAACGCAGGAATTCATCCTCAATCCCACATGCGATTCACCATTGCCTTTCTTCTTTGCTCATTGCCTTTGCAGGCGCTTGAAGCGCAGTCGTTTCTTCTTTCGGGCACTGTGCGCGACGCAGAGAGCAAACAAACGCTTGCCGCAGCTGCCATCCGCATTGTGGGAACATCGAAAGGCACGGTGACAAATCTTCAAGGCGACTACAGGCTCTCACTCGATTCGGGGGAATACCGCATTGCGTTCAGCTACGTTGGGTACAAACCCGATACGCAGCATGTTCTCATGAACAAGAAATTGGATTTGTACATCGAACTTGAGCCGTCTCCGATTCAACTTGCTGAGGTCGTTATTTCGGGTGAAGACCCGGCAATACAGATCATGCGTCAGGTGATCGAGCAAAAAAGCCGCTGGATGAAATCCTTGAAAACCTACCAGATGGAGGCCTTCACAAGGCAAATGATCCGCAGGGATACAGCCATCGCAAGCATTGCTGAGACCTACTCCACCGGTTACTGGCAGCAGGGCGACACGCTGCGCGAAGTCATAAAGCAAAAACGCCAGACAGCAAACGTTCCCGCCGCACAAAATCTCGCGACAGTCGGCAACATAGTCAATTTTTATCATGATGAAGTCCGGTTTGCGGGATTTGGTTTCATCGGACCGACGGCCCCGAATGCCTTTGACTATTACGATTTCAAACTTGAGAAAAGCCGCGAGGTTCAGGGAAACAAGATATTCACGATCCAGCTGAACCCGAAAAGCCGGGTCATTCCGCTGTTCAAAGGAAGCGTAGATGTCGTTGACGAACGTTTTGTACTTGCAGGCGTTGAAGTTGTCCCCAACGAGGCGTTCTCCATCCCGTTTATTACTGATTTGCGGCTGGAATACGTCCAACACTTTGCTCTCTACGAGGACCGATTCTGGATGCCTGTGGATATTCGGCTGAAGGGTTTTTTTGAAGTCGGGCTCGCTGGTTTTTCCTTCCCGCGCATCGGCATCGAGGCGCTTTCATCGATCTACGACTATCAAATCAACATCGAGCTTCCCGACACGATTTTCAGGAAACCGCGGCGAGTCCAGAGTGCGGAAGCATCCAAATTCGACTCATCGTTTTGGGCGCAGCACGAAGTACTGCCTCTCACGAGGGAAGAGACAGTTGCTTACGAGAAACTCGACAGCACGCAGACTCTTCAAAAACAATTCCAGCCGAGCGGTCCATTGGTGACATTGGGTGAGACCGTATCGGCGCTGAAGTATGCCGACGTGCGTTTCAACCGCGTAGAAGGCTGGTTTCTCGGTGTGTCGGCGGATTTCGACAGTGTGGGAACATGGCTGAGGCTGTTCGGCGGCACGGGACACAGTTTTTCCGATAACCGGTGGAAATGGAGCGTTGGCGTTGAGGTATTCCTCGATGCCCAGCGCTCGTTCAGCCTCGGCGGAGAGATCTTCGATTCATTTGACCATATTCCCGACGAAAGTTTCCACGAGAATTTCAGCAACGTCTTTTCTACACTGTTGGATAAAGTGGATTACCGCGATTATTATTATGCGCGTGGGTGGAGTCTGTTTTCCGTTGTCAAACCATTTGGCCGCACCACCGTTCGGGTCGCCGCCAGGGAAGAGCGTCAGGAAACTGCCCCTCAGACCACGAATTTCAGTCTTTTCAAGAAAAATGTGCTCTACAGGCCAAACCCCACAATTCAGGACGGCGTCATGCGGAGTTTCAGATTGAAAGTCCGGTACGGCGACGATCCCATCCCGCTGAACATCATTTCTCGTAATTACGTCGAGGCAGAAATCGAGCATGCAAACCCGTCGATCTGGAAGGGAGATTTTGAGTTTACCCGTTATGTTCTCCGCGCCGAGTATCGATTCACAACGTTTCTTGCCCGCGTTCTTTTTCCGCCTTCCTTCCGGTTCCGGTTCACCGCCGGAGCCTCAACCGGCGCATTGCCCTTTCAACGAACGTTTTTCCTTGACTCTCCCGTCGTAGGGTTCGGCCCCCTGGGGTTGCTTCGAACTGCAGGCGTCAAAGAGTTCGGCGGTGAAGCGTTCGTCGTGTTCTCCGCCGAGCACAACTTCCGGAGCACTCCGTTTCTCTTGCTCAACATTCCCTATCTGTACAAAAACAGCATCGAGTTAATTCTGCATGGAACATTGGCGAGTTCATGGACTCGTTCAGCAAATGTCAGTCCGCTTGTTCACGCGACGCCCGGATGGTTTGCTGAGGCCGGCATCGGCATCAACAGGATTTTCGGATTGTTCAGGATTGACGCGACCCGGAGACTCACCGAGCCAGCAGAATGGGCAGTGACGTTTTCCGTCGCTGATTTCTTCTGAGTTTGCGGGTTCGCCTGCACGCAAGGCTCAGAATTCTTCTGCATTTCATATCTGATTTTCCTACTTTAAGGCCACGATGACAAAGAATAAAATACTTGTCGTTGATGATGAACCCGGCATTGTGCATCTCACGTCGCTGTTTCTTCAGGGGGAAGGCTATGAAACCGTTGGAGCGGGTGACGGCGTTGAAGCCCAGGCCATCATTGAAAAACAGGCCGAGGAGCTCTCGGGTATCATTCTTGATCGATTAATGCCGCGAATGACCGGTATTGAACTCTTGAAATGGATGAAGCAGAATAAACGGTATGAATCGATTCCTGTGATTCTTCAAACTGCGCTGGGGGGCTCGCACGACATCAAAGAAGGAATCGCCGCAGGTGCCTTCTATTATCTTATCAAGCCGGTTCAGAGGGAAGTATTGATCTACATTGTCAGAGCGGCTGTCTCGGATTTCCAGTTCAAGAAATCTCTTTTTGAAAAAATCAAAGAAGGGGACAACCCGTACGCCAATGTTGCTGAAGCGGTTTTTACCATCCGCACGCTGGGTGAAGCTGAATACCTCGCATCGAGACTTGCAAACGCAACCCCGCAGCCAAGCAGCGTGCTGGGGATCTCAGAAATGCTCATCAACGCGATTGAGCATGGAAACCTCGGAATCTCGTACATCGACAAATCCCGGTTAGTGGCTGAGGGGAGCTGGCGGACAGAGGTCGACCGCCGACTTGCCATGCCTGAAAACACAAAAAAGGCTGCGCGAGTGACTTTCAAACGCCTTCCGGACCGGGTCAATATCATCGTCGAAGATCAAGGACCTGGTTTTGAGTGGCAGAAATACCTCAAGATGGATGAAGTACGGGTTTTTGACAACCACGGCCGCGGCATCGCCATCACTCGTGAGTATCTCGATATCCAGTTCTTCCCGCCAGGCAACAAGGTGCTGATCACGATACATTCAACCGAGCCCGTCCCAGCCTAAGCATGCCCGAAACCAAGCTTCACGTTGACAAAGCAACATCCGGCGGCAGGGCGTTGCCCGAAGGCAAAGCGACACTCCGAAAAGAGAACCTGCTCATGCTGGTGCTTGCGTCCATCCAGTTCACCTATATCCTTGATTTTGTCATCATCATGCCGCTCGGCCCGCAGTTTATGCGGGTGTTTGATGTGACCTCGCAACAATTTGGCCTTATTGTCTCTTCATACACCTTGAGTGCGGGCTTTTCGGGACTGATCGGGGCTTTTTACATTGACCGCTTTGACAGAAAACCTGCGCTCCTGACGCTGTATGCTGGTTTTGCCGTGGGAACAGGTATGTGTGCGTTTGCGCCGACATACGAATTCCTCGTGGCAGCCCGGCTGCTTGCCGGCTCTTTCGGCGGGGTTTTGGGGTCTCTTGTGTTGGCGATCGTGGGGGATGTTATTCCATACTCAAGGAGAGGCGCAGCTATGGGCGTTATCACTTCGGCTTTTTCTGTCGCGTCCGTGGCGGGAGTGCCCATTGGACTCTACATTGCGGCTCATCTCGGATGGCATGCAACATTCCTTGCTTTGGCGGGAT
>JANOGR010000364.1:0-6449 GCA_031406095.1 Ignavibacteriales bacterium | reverse complement strand
CCGCTTGTTTCAAGCCAGTTTTTATGTTTTGCGATCAGGTTTGCTATTTCTTCGACACCTTTCCCTTCATTCGCCTGCGTCTTGACAACATCCGGAAGCCAGCTGTGCTCATCGTGTGCTCGGAATCCAAGGATCATCTTGATGGACATGATGGCCTGGTCGGCTCCGGGGCGGTCGCTTTTGTTAAGAACAAAGAAATCCGCAATTTCCATTAACCCTGCTTTCATCGCCTGGATCCCGTCACCAGATTCAGGGACAAGAACAACGACGGTCGTATCTGCGGCACCGGCAATGTCCAGCTCGGACTGGCCAACACCAACGGTTTCCAGCAGAATCATGTCAAACCCTGCAGCATCGAGAACATCCGCTGCTTCTTTTGCCTTCCTGGAAAGCCCGCCAAGGCTTCCCCGGGAAGCCATGCTGCGAATGAACACGGAATCGTCCAGTTCAACATCCGTCATCCGGACCCTATCGCCGAGAAGAGCGCCGCCCGTAAACGGACTCGTCGGATCCACCGCAATGATCCCGATCGTCAGACCTTTCGATCGATAGTGCTTGGCCAGTTTGTTTGTCAGCGTGCTTTTTCCTGCCCCCGGTGGTCCTGTCACGCCGACTCGATAGGCCTTGCCGGTGTGAGAAAAAAGGGAGCGGAGAATCTCCGTTGAATCGCGAGAACCATTCTCCACCATGGAAATGGCCCGGGCAATGGCCTTTCGTTTCCCCTGCAAGAGGTCCTCGAGGACGTGATTCGACAATTTCAAGCCGCCCTGACCTTCTGCTCGAAGTACTCAGCAGTCAATTTCAGACCCTCCCGGATATCAACGGCAGGTTTCCAACCCAAAGCCTTCTCAATGGCTTTGTAACTGACGACGCTTCTCAGCTGCTCGCCTTGTTTTGCGGGCCCGTGCTTTTCCGGGCAGTCGGGGTTCAATCGCTTTCGGAGTTCATGGAAAAGTGTGTTCACATCCGTCTCCACTCCCGTTCCGACGTTGAAGATATGCGACCCTGCAGCTTTCAGTGCCAGCACGTTCGCCCGAACAACGTCGCCAACGTAGGTATAATCCCTGGTTTGCTTTCCATCGCCGTTAATGACCGGAGACTCTTTGCCGAGCATCTTGTTACAAAAAATGGCGATGACGCCCGCTTCTCCATGTGGGTTTTGTCGTGGACCATAGATGTTTGCGTAACGAAGCACAACGGAATCAATATTATGGACTTCCTTATAATAGAAGAGATATTTCTCGGTGACAAGTTTCGTAATCCCGTAGGGCGAAAGCGGTCGCGTGGGATGACGTTCGTCCGCCGGAAAGTAATCCTGTTCACCGTAGATCGCTCCGCCTGTCGAGGAGAACACGATTTTTTTGACGCCGTGCTTCCTGCCAAGTTCAAGAAGGTTCAGGCCGCCGAGTACATTGATCGATGCGTCATACATCGGATCCGAAACAGATTTTCGCACATCCATTTGCGCTGCGTGGTGATTGATCATTTCAATCCGTTCGCGCTGAAATACCTCCGCCAGCTCTGCACTCCGGATGTCGCACTGATAAAACGCCGCCTTTGCATGCAGGTTGCTTTTCGAACCTGTCGACAGATCGTCAACCACAACCACGCGGTGGCCTTCGTTGATATAGGACTCGACCACGTGTGAGCCGATGAAGCCTGCCCCGCCGGTAACCAGGATATTCATTGATTGTGTCTCATCCTAGGGTCTTTACCTTCTTGAGGGCTTTTTGTCCTATGTCGCGCCGAAAGTAGGCGCCGTCAAATTTGATCTTGTCGACAGATTTGTACACTTCTTCAATCGCTTTCTCCAGGTTACCGGATTGTTCAATGGCAGTCACGCCCAACACTCTTCCCCCAGCACTCACGATTCGATCTGCCTCTCGCTTTGTGCCTGCATGAAACGCTATAATGTCGTCGGAATTCAATGCGTCCAACCCCTTGATTTCCTTGCCGACTTCATATCGCTCAGGATAACCCGCCGAAGCCATCACCACACATACGGCCGCGGCTGAAGACGTCTTCACAGGGATGTCCCGGAGCCTGCCTGAGGCAGCGCTGAGAAGGATTTCACCAAAATCCCCTTCAACGAGTGGAACCACAACCTGGGCTTCGGGGTCTCCGAATCGGCAGTTGTATTCGAGCACTTTGACGCCCTCGCTTGTTATCATTAAACCGCAATACAAGCACCCGCGATACGGAGAACCGATTTTCCGCATTCCTTCAAGAGTTGGGATCACAACTTCCTTCATGACTTCTTCCGTGAGCTCAGCCGTGACCACTGGCGCTGGTGCATAGGCTCCCATCCCACCCGTGTTCTTTCCCTGGTCTCCGTCGAGTATCCGCTTGTGGTCCTGAGCCGGAGCAAGAATTACGAAGTCTCTGCCGTCCGTCAAAGCAAACACCGAAGCCTCTTCACCTTTCAAGAACTCTTCAATCACGACACGCTCGCCGGCATCTCCAAACGTTTTATCGAGGATCATGGACTGCACAGCCCGGGTTGCCTCTTGTTTCGATTCGCATATCACAACCCCCTTTCCCCCTGCAAGGCCGTCTGCCTTGACGACAACAGGTGGTTCGAGTTCGCCGATAAACTTCTCCGCCTCATGGAGCTCAGAGATCGAGAATTTTTTATAGCGAGCGGTGGGAATTCCGTTCCTTCTCATAAAATCTTTTGAAAAACTCTTGCTTCCCTCCAGCATGGCAGCTGTCTTCGACGGCCCAAAGATCCTCATTCCGGCAGATTCAAACAAGTCGACGATGCCCATTGTGAGCGGCTGTTCCGGACCCACGACGGTCAGGTCAATTTGCTCCTGTCTGGCAAACTGAGCCAGCGACTCAATGTCAGTCTGTTGAATCGGCACCAACTCGGCGTGCTGTTCAATGCCGGCATTACCAGGGGCGCAGTACACCTTCTTCACGCTCGGACTTCTCAAGAGCTTCCAAACCAGGGCATGCTCCCTTCCTCCGGAGCCCACCACCAGGACCCTCATGAAGCCGCCTCTTCGATTTTCACAAAAGCATTCTTGTCATAATCCATGAGGGATTCAAACTGCTTCGCAAGCTCTCCTGTCAACGAAACCCTGTTGAATCGATTGACAAATTCCTCCGGGCTGCTCGGCAGTTTCTTTTGTTCAAAGAGTGAGAACAAATCCAGAATGGCTTTTTCATGAGCCGGAACATCCCGCGGGTTTACGCACACCGCCGCTCCGCTTTCGTCGATCAACTGCCGGGTGTAACCGTCGATGACCGACGCGAGAATGGCTTTGCGCGACCCGAAGTATTCGTAGAGCTTTCCGGGGCTGGAGCAATCATCATCCATGATAAACCACAGGACATGGGCCGACTGCAATTGCTTCACACATTCTCGATGCTCCAGGTAGCCATGGAACGTGATGCTCTCGTGAAGGCCGAGTTTTTTTGCAAGTTTGATGTCGGACTTCCGGGTATTTCCGATGAATGAGACTTCAATCCGGTCGCGCAATTGAGGCTGCGAAGAGAAAATATTTGTCAGGGCGCGCAGAATTGTCGAAGGGTTTCTTCCTGCATAAAAAGTACCTGCGTGAGCAATCCTCATCTTGCCGCCGGCTGCAGGTTTTTGGGAGACGGAAAAGTCTTCCGCATCGAAACCCTGGGAGACGATCGCGACATCATGGTATCCGAGAAACGGGTACCGTTTGAGCAAACTCTCTTTCACCCGACGATGCGTTGCTACGATTCGAAACGAAGCTTTCACCACTCTTTTCTCTATGCGACGATGCAGCCAGCGGTGGACCGGCGTGGGGAAATACTTGAAAGGATTATCCAGCCACGCATCGCGGTAGTCCAGGACAAGCGGAATATTGAATTCCTTCCGAATCGTTTCACCGATCAGGAAATCCGTTTGAGGTGGAGCCGTTGCAAAAACCAGGTCGAAACGCTCTTTTCGGAGCAACGCACGCGCTGCCTTCATGGCCCTTTTCTTCCAGCCAATTTTCGTGTCCGGGATGAAAAATGTGTCACCGAGGAATTGCAGTGTCTTTCGGATCCATTCAGCCGGCATTTTCACGACGCCTTTTTTTCGAAAAAGCCGGTTTGCATCCAGTGAGTCTGTCCTCACAATGGTGACACCGGCATCCTCAACCTCTTTCAATAATGACTGGTCGGTGGCAAAGTAGCCCGTGGGACCGACAGTTAACACGGTTGGTTTCCAGCCAAACTTGGGAAGGAATTTCGCAAATTTGACGGTCCTCTGAACACCGCTGAGGCCCATGGGCGGGAAATAGTAAGCGATGATCAGCACTCTCCGGAAAGCGTCATTCATAAGACGATCAGTTCCTTGGACGATGAGTTCAATACTTTACAGGAACCGTTCTGGATGACGACATCGTCCTCGATGCGGACCCCTCCCACACCGGGAATGTAGACGCCAGGTTCCACCGTGATCACATTTCCAGTCTTGAGCGTGTCCTTGCTAAGTCTCGAAACCCTGGGCAGCTCATGCACTTCCAGCCCCAGCCCGTGGCCAAGCGAATGGCTGAAATACTTGCCCAAACCCTGAGAGGCAATATGCTTTCGGGCGATGGCATCCAACGATTTCGCCTTCATTCCGCTTCTTGCAGAGGTCAGCGCCTTCTCCTGCGCATCGCGGACAACTCGATACACTCGCTTGAGCTCATCGCTTGGTGTGCCAACGCTCACAGTTCGTGTAAGGTCGCTATGATAGCCTCGATACCTGCACCCCAGATCAAGCGTCACCATATCGCCTTTTCGGATCACTTTCTGTGAAGCCCTCGCATGCGGCAAGGCTCCCCGAACACCGCTGGCCACGATGGGTTCAAAAGCGTCGGCTTCCGCGCCGAGTTTGCGATGCCTGTAGACGATCTCCGCCGCAACTTCGTTTTCACGGATGCCTTCCTTGATGATGCCGAGAAGTTGTTCAAACACTTCGTCGGTTATTTGGACCGCCCGTTTGATGGATTCGATTTCATCGGGATCTTTGATGGATGCGATTTCTTCAACCAGGGAGGCTGTCGGAACAAACTTGTGACGGGGGAATTGTTTTTGAAGGACTGCAAGGCTCGACACGCTCACGTGCTGCGACTCGTAACCAACTCGGGAGGTTTTGGCCAGCACCTTCTGGTTCTTCATCGCCTCAAAGAGACTTCCTGAAGAAACGATCGGGCGAAATCCTTGAACCTCTTCACGAATCTGTTCTTGATACCGGCCGTCCGTGAGAAAGAACTGATTCTCGAGTGTGACAACGCAGACACCGTTGGAACCTGTGAAACCCGTCAAATAGCGGACGTGGGGAAGAACCGTTATGACTATTGCTTGCAGTTTTAACTGGGAGAGCTTCCGCCTGACCTCTTCAAGCCGTCTTGGAGTCATTCAGGGGAATTAGAGGTGATAATTCGGAGCTTCTTTGTTGATCATGATGTCGTGCGGATGACTCTCTCGCAATCCGGCTTCGGTCATCCGAACGAACTGAGCTTTTGTTTTCAACTCGGCGACAGTTCGGCATCCGCAATACCCCATCGCCGCACGTAACCCGCCGACCATTTGATGCACCGTGTCGCTCAGGTTTCCCTTATAGGGCACCCGTCCTTCGATCCCCTCGGGCACAAGCTTTGGCAAGTCATCCTCGGCATCCTGAAAATACCGATCTCTGCTGCCGTGCTTCATTGCTTCAAGGGAACCCATTCCACGGTACACTTTATAACTCCTTCCCTCATAGAGCACTTTTTCGCCCGGACTTTCTTCAACGCCCGCAAAAAGCCCTCCGATCATTACGGAGTCTGCACCCGCCGCCAATGCCTTTGCGATATCTCCCGTCTGCTTGATGCCACCGTCTGCAATGACCGGGATTTTGCTTTTTTGGGCGATCTTCGCGCATTCCATAATTGCTGTCACCTGGGGTACGCCGACGCCTGCAATCACCCGCGTCGTGCAAATGGAGCCGGGACCAATACCAACTTTGATGGCATCCGCACCCAGTTTGATCAGGTCCTTTGCAGCTTCTCCGGTGCCGACATTTCCGACAATCAACTCCGCATCGTACTTCGACCTGATTTTTCTCATCATGTCAAGAACGCCCTGCGAGTGGCCATGCGCGGTGTCGACGACGATAACGTCCACGCCCACCTCAACAAGAGCCGCCACCCGCTCCAGAGTATCTGATGTAACGCCGACCGCGGCTCCCACCCGCAACCGGCCCAGTTTGTCTTTACAGGCATTGGGGTGGCGTTTCTTTTTCTGAATGTCCTTGAACGTGATAAGACCTTTGAGCTTCCCGTTCTTATCAACAACCGGCAATTTTTCAATACGGTGTTTTTGAAGAATGACCTCGGCTTCCTCCAACGTCGTTCCGACCGGAGCTGTGATCAGACTTCCGTTTGTCATGACCTTTGAAACCACCAGGTCGAGGTTGGGCTCAAACCTGAGGTCGCGGTTTGTGAGTATTCCGATCA
>JANOGR010000324.1:0-17192 GCA_031406095.1 Ignavibacteriales bacterium | reverse complement strand
TTGCCACCTCAATGCCGGCGGCTACGCGGCGGTAGCGCGCATCAGCGCCATCGTATTCCGCTTGAGACGTGAGGCCCTTGGCGAGGAGTTCCTTCTGGCGGGTGAGAGATTGTTCAGCATCTTTGACGTCTGCCTGGTTCATTTTCAACGTTGCACGTGCCTGGTCGAGCTGCGCTCTGATATCCGCATCCTCTAATCTGGCGAGCACCTGATCCTTTTTGACCTTGTCGCCCTCGACGACGCCAAGATAGACCATCCGTCCGGTTGTTTTGGAAGCAACAGCTGCCTTCCTTTGCGCTACGACGTAACCACTGGCGGTCAGGATTGCGTTGGATTGGGAGGGAGAAGTCAAGGTAGCCGACGTGAGTTTGACCTCTATGGCGGGCCCAAAGAGCGAGTTCCAGCCAAGAACGGCCAGGAAAGCCACAACACCGAGGACTATCACTGTAATGAGGATGCCGCGGATGTTCAGCCTTGGTCCGGGCTCTTCAGATTTTCGTTCAATTCGTAATGCCGACAAATCGGCGTTTTTCGCTTCCATCGGGACTATTTTTTCCTGCGGACGAATCATAAACATACAAAGAAATACGGTGAAACTGAAATTATTTCATTATGGACGATTCAACCTACGAACAAAGTAAGCATGTTGTTTCAAGTTTTCGACGAACGGAAGAGGGGACTCGGTGAACAGCGGGGAGACGAAGATCAGGATTTCATTTTCTACGGAGTCCACTTGAGCCCGAACCCGCCGAACACATTTCTTGGCAAACCCGGTTCGAGAAACGCGCCGGTATTGTCTGGGTTCATAAAAGCCGAAGAGGCGTACTTGATGTTCCCAACGTTGTTGACTCCGCCGGAGAGCGATCCATTGAAACTTCCGAAGGTAAACTCATACGTGGCGCTGACATTCACTACGGCCGAACCCGGAACAGAATACGTGTTGGCGTCATCTGCGAAATAATTCCCCACCAGGAAGAGTCCAACGTCCGCGGACAACCCGAAACTGCTCGTGTAGCCGAGACGGCTGTTGAACACTGTTCGGGGAATCCCGGGAACCGCGTTGCCCGAGAAATCTCCGATGTCGTTGGCATAACTGTCGTAACTTGCATCCATGTAGGTCAACGCGGTTGCAACGGAAAAGCCGGCCGGCAGGGAAGCTCGTCCGGAGAACTCCAGGCCGCGCCTCTGGGATCGACCCGCCGTGAAAAAGTATGCACCCCCGTTAAAGGGGATAATCTCGTTCTTAATGTCGATTCGATACATTGCAACTGAGTAGGAAAGGAGGATCTCGGAATCGAAGTCGACATATCCTTTGGCTCCAAGTTCATACGTGGTGGACGTCATGGGAGCCAGCAAGAGGTTCAGCTTTACGTTTGGAAGAGTCGGTGGAGGGTCGACTTCATTGAACGCTGGCGCTTCAAGTCCGCCGCCAATGCTGGCATACAATGAATGGCTTTCGGAAAGCTTGAACAATGCGCTCATCTTCGGCGTCCAGTGATCGAATATCAACTCCTCCGGAACATTCGTGCGATTAACAGCCGCGGCAAATTCTTCAGCGATGTATCTTTGTTTGTCAAATCGTCCGCCGAGTGTGAAATAGAAATCACTGGACATAGCCAACTCAGCCTGCACGAAAAGGCCGAACGTTTCGGCCCCCTCCCGCTTGTTGGTTCGGAGGGAATCCCCGCGGTCGCCGTTGACCAGATTATAGAACAAAGAATTTCCGTCCTGATATGCCTCGTCTGCGCCGACCATGATTTTTTTAAAAAAGGATGAGGGCTCGCCTGCCCACGCATACACAAGTCCACCGCCAAGGTGATACCGGTTAAAATCACGATAGGTTCCCCGTTCGGACCGGACAAAAACTTTCGGCGTAATGTAAGCAAGAGCATCAATCGAATGATTGCCCGGCAATGTTGTGTAGAGGTCGAACGCGAGTCGGCCCGTGCGGTTCTCTCGCCGTTCCCGGCGGGCAAGATAACCGGAATTCGCTTGCGTCGGGTCGGCGTCGAATTGCGCCCGGGTCAGGGCTCCGGGAATATGAAATTCGTTTTGGACGGCGCTCGTGAGCATACGAAGGTTCGTCGATTCGTTGACCTTTGATTCCAGGACGGCGTGAATTTGCGTAGATTTGTTCCCGGAGTTTTTTCGCCATCCGTCAAAATTTGTGTTGGAGGCAGAAAGGAACAACTGGCTGGCTCCGAGCAACGACCCGAGGCTGAGGTTGTTCTTTCGAAAGTTGAACTCACCGACCTGATTTTTCGATTCCACGAAAGTACCGGTGGATGAAGGTCCCGTTCGAAGATTCACCACACCTCCCGATGCATTGCCAAACAACGTGGAAGCATTGCTCCGCACAATCTCTATGCGTTCGGTGGCGTCCAGGTCGATCATGTCGAGGGGCGTTCTTCCGTCAGGCTCCGTTTCGGGGATCCCGTCAATCAGCACTTTGATGCCGCGAACTGTGCCGGCGTTCGAACGATCGCCGTTCCCCCGCGCTCCGAAGCCGCGGATCGTGAGCCGGATATCCTGAGAGCCCGACCGGCTCTGAGCCAGAACACCGGGGACAAGCGAAAAGGCCTCGTTCAACCCGAGTTTTCTTGTCCCGACAAGGTCACGCAGGCTCACGACACCGACCGCCATCGGCAAATCGAGGATTTCCCCGCTTGCCCTCGCTGCCCTCACGACGACCTCCTTGCCCACGTACGTTTTGGTCGTATCTTCTCCTGCGGGCGGTCGAGCCTGGAGTAGCACGGTCGCCGATAAGACAATGGCCGCGGAAACAGATGTGCGTTGAGTGCTCATGGAAAAAAAATCCCTTCGGATTCGAAGGGATTTAAGATAAAACACAAAACGCTGAACAGCAACAGCCGGGCTTAGTTTCGCTCGGGCCGAAGGATTACTGCGGGAACCTCCGCATCCTTGACAGTTTTGTTGAACGCGGGGAGGTCTGCATCCATAATCTGTTTCAGTTTCGCCAATTGAACATCCACCTTGGCTGATAAGTCAGCGAACACATCGTACGATTGCTTTGTGGGGCGCGCATCGCCGCCGCTGACGGAGCCGAGGAGAGCCGCCAGCTTGTTGTTGAGCTTGATCGGATAGTTCAACGCATCCTGGTTGCTCTTGATCTTGACCTGGATGATCTCTTCTTCGACTGCGGTAAGTTTGTCTTTCAGCGATTTTGCAGCATCGCCCACGCTTTTCTCGCTTGCCTGTTCTCTCATCCGGCGCGTCAGGTTGTCGATCTGTCCTTTGATGTCGCGAATAGTGTTGACCGCTTTGTGAGCCGCGGTGACTTTGTCGCGAATTTTCAGGGCAAGGTCCACTTGTGCTTGGAAATCCTCCTGCGAGGTTGCGACGTTGGGACTTTTCCTGATTTCAAAAGGCTGCGTCAAAGCCTTTCCTTCAACATTGAGACGCACCTGATATTTTCCTGGTGCGGCACGTGGACCGAGGGTTGTTCCAGCCCAAAGAAGTCCGGCGGGCACAGTCGTTGCATCCGAGTATCGCGTGTCCCAGATGAATCGATTCGTCCCGGCTTCCACAGCGACTGTATCGCGCACCTGGCCGCCTCCGAAGAATCCCCCAAAGCCTTCCTGCTGACCTTCGGCCTCGGTTGAATCAGGTTTAAGAACAAACGACTTCATCACTGAGCCCTTTTCATCCAGAAACTCGAGTTTTCCCGCGCCCGTCGGTTTGGTCTTCACGTAGTATAACACGACGACTCCGCCCGGAGGATTTTTTCCGAGCGGCAAACCGGGGCGGCTGACACTGGCGCCGCCAAATCGGTATGTTGGGCGGGGCTGGAAAAGATATGCGTTGGACTTTGAAACCTCGTCACTCAACTGGTGGAGCGGCGTCAAATCGTCCAGAATCCAGAATGAACGGCCGTGTGTTGCCACCACAAGGTCTTTTTCACGGGCTTGAACCACCAGGTCCTGGATCGGGACGACCGGAAGGTTCAACTGCAGAGTCTGCCAATTCTCGCCGTCGTCAAAGGAAACCCAGACACCGCGTTCAGTTCCGGCATACAACATGCCCTTCTTGTTCGGATCTTCGCGCACTGCATGAACGAATTCATTGTCCGGTATCCCCCGGGCGATTTTTTTCCATGTTTTTCCGAAATCGCTTGTTTTGTAGATATAGGGCTTGAAGTCGTCCAGCTGATATCGTTTGATGGCTGCATACGCTGTGCCTGCATCGTGAGGCGAAACGTCGATCAGGCTGATGCGTGACCATTCCGGTAAATCTTTTGGAGTCACGTTTCGCCAGTTCGTTCCTGAATCGGTGGAAACATGGATGACGCCATCATCGGACCCAGCCCACATGACGCCTTTCTGAACCGCTGATTCGGCGAATGTGAAAATCGTGCCGTAGTATTCGACCCCCGTATTGTCTTTTGTGATTGGCCCGCCGGAAGACCCCAGTTTAGCAGGATCGTTTCGCGTCAAATCCGGACTGATGATATCCCAGCTCATTCCCTCGTTCGTACTTTTAAACACATGGTTCCCCGTGACGTAGAGAACATTCGGATCATGGGGAGAAAAGACAATTGGAAAGGTCCACTGGAATCTGTATTTCATCGACTCGGCGCCACCGCCCATCGGATTCTCCGGCCAAACGTTGACGCCCTGCGATTGGTTTGTCTTTCGGTCGTATCTTGTCAGCAGGCCGCCGTAATTGCCGGCGAACACGATGTCCGGGTTATCCGGGCGGGCCGAGACGTATCCGCTTTCCCCGCCTCCGACGTCTTGCCAATCTGGTTTGTCGATGCCCTGCTCGTTTGTGCGGCTCGCGATGGAAATTGTGCTGTTGTCTTGCTGGGCGCCGTAGACCCTGTACGGAAACTGGTTATCGACGGACACATGGTAAAACTGAGCAGTCGCGAGGTCTTGCTCGGTCCATGTTCTCCCGCCATTGAAGGTCACGTTCGCAGCGCCGTCGTTCGCGTTGACCATCCGTAGCGGGTTGTTCGGGTCGATCCAGAGGTCATGGTTATCGCCGTGCGGGACTTGAATCGTCGAGAGATTGCGGCCGCCGTCCATTGATTTGTAGAAGCCGGTATTCAGGATGTACACCGTCTCGGAATTTTTCGGGTCCGCGTACACGTGCGTATAATACCATGCCCTTTGCCGCAAGCGACGGTCCTCGTTGACTCGCCGCCATGTTTTTCCTGCATCATCAGACCTGAACAATCCACCATCAGGTTCGGCCTCAACCATAGCCCACACGAGATCTGCCTTTGCTGCCGATGCGGCAACACCGATTCTGCCCTTGATTCCTTTCGGCATACCTTTGGCTGCAGAAATGTCGGTCCAGGTATCGCCGCCGTCTGTCGATTTCCACAATCCGCTTCCCGGCCCGCCGCTGGACATGCTCCACGGATTTCGACGCGCTTCCCACAGAGCCGCGTAGAGAACCCGGGGGTTCATCGGGTCGAAAACAAGGTCAACCGCTCCGGTTTTCTCATTCTTGTAAAGAACTTTTTCCCAGGTTTTGCCTCCGTCTTTCGAGCGATACACGCCCCGTTCCGGGTTTGAGCCGAACACGTGACCGAACACGGCTGCGTAAACAAGGTCGGCGTTCTTCGGGTGGATAACGATCTCGCTGATTGTTTGGGCTTCGGCAAGGCCGACGTGCTTCCACGTTTTACCCGCATCCATGGAATTATAGATCCCTTCGCCCGGCATAGTGTTTCCACGGATGCACGCTTCCCCCGTTCCGGCAAAAATGACGTTCGGGTCTGACTCAGCCACGGCAAGAGCGCCGACAATGCCGACTTTGAAGAAACCGTCAGACACATTCAGCCATGTTGTTCCACCGTCCTCGGTTTTCCACACGCCGCCACCTGTAGCTCCGAAATAGTACGTATACGGCTGATCTGGGTGGCCCGCTACGGCTATTGAGCGGCCGCCGCGGAAAGGCCCGATCTCGCGCCACTGCATGGCGCGATAGAACGATGTGTCGTACTTCATGACGGCGCGTTGTGCAAGAGTTTCGCCCTGAAGAACCAGAAAGCAAATCGAAAATATTAGGAATGCGACTGGAAGACGCTTGACAGGCATGGCAGTCTCCTTTTTGTTGAGATGTGGTGGGTGGTGAACATAAAGCTTGATTTGAAAGGTGTCAATCGGAATAAAAAGACGGAAAAGAATTAACGCATTGTCATGATTGCAGCATATATCTCAATCCCGTCCCAGAGATTCTGAATTCGCACGTTTTCGTTTTCGCTATGCTGGTTGTTGTCATAATTCACGATCGGCACACCCACTTGCGGCGAACCGGTGAATTCGGCAAATATCGAAAGAGGGCCGCTGCCGCCAAGCGTCGGCATGCGAACAACCTTGCCGTCAGACGCAGATTGGACAGCTGCCACAATCTTCTGAGAAATCGGCAGGTTCATCGGTGTCCGGAAGGCTTTGTAACCGTCGCTCGTCGTGATTTTGGCAACCAGGGAATAGCGAGCCCGTGTTTCCTGGTCCGGATCCTTGTCGACGATATAATATCCCTGTTTGCGAATGTGTTCTTTGAGCCGCCCCAGCTGCCGCTGAGGGTCGTTGCCTTTCACGAGCCGCATGTCGATACGGGCTGTGGCTGTTGCAGGAACAAGAGTTCGGGATTGCGCTCCAACATATCCGCTCAAAAGCCCGGAGACGTTTAACGATGGCAAATTTATCTGTTCATTAAGAGATTTCCCTCCACCCTCCGGCCTGGAGAAACCCAGTTCGCGCATCAAGGTCTGGTCATAGGCCGGGCTCTCAGCCAAAGCCTGTTTTTCAGACTCCCCAAGCGGCTCAACATCGTCGTAAAACCCGTTCACCATCACTCGCCCATTCTCGTCCTTCATGGAAGCGACAAGTTCTGACAGCATCATTGCCGGATTGGGCGCCCAATTGCCGTAATGGCCGCTGTGAAGCGCTCGATTGGAACCGTATACCGTAATCTCGGCTGAAACAATTCCTCGACAACCGAAGAAAACAAGTTTCTGGCCGTTCTGATGAATCGGGCCGTCGCAAGTGATCCACATGTCAGCTTTCAGGAGATCTGCATGCTTGCGCATGATGTCGGACAGGTTCGGCGAGCCGGCTTCTTCTTCGCCTTCAAAGAAGAATTTGAGGTTTACCGAAAGAGGAATCTTGTTTTCGCGCAGGGCGTCGAGCGCTGCCAACATGACCACAATGGGAGATTTATCATCTGAAGCAGCACGGGCATACACGCGCCAATTCCCATCGATCTTGTCAGAAGATTTCGGGAAAGGGATAACTGAACCGCCGGCTTCGATGGAATTTGTTCGAATCACCGGTTGCCATGGTTTGCTCTCAACCCACTTGGAAGAATCTGTCGGCTGGCCGTCGTAGTGGCAGTAGAGAACGAGAGTTTCTTTGGCGCCGGTTGTTTTCAGTTCACCGAAGACAACAGGAGGGACCTCAGGCCGGTCGTGCTCGAGCAACCGCGTTTGAACGCCGCGTTTCTGGAGCATTTGTATAAGCAGTCCGGCGTTACGGCGAATGTTGACGATGTCGGCGGCAACATTAGGAATAGCTAAGAGGTCGACAAACTCCTGCAGGATCTTATGTTCGTTTGCAATTCGGTATGAACGGATCGCGAGTCGCGTCTTTTCCTGCGCAAAAGAAACAGTCGCAAGGAGGAGGGAAAAGGCAACGACAGCCCAACGGCGTCGCATTCGTGCGCGGCGAGGCCTCACGCGACTAAGCAACAGCAGCTTTTTGTTCCTTCTGAAGCGTGTCCTGGTACAGCGAAGTCTGGCTGGCGTAAAAATTCGCTTTCAGCCAGAAATAGCCAATCATGTATGCCTGCTGAATAAGCATCACGGCGAGTATTTCCCAATACGCATTCTGTGGAAATTGACCCTCGAGCCAGCCGTAAACAAACATAAGCAGGAAACCCACGAGGCACAGAATAAGATACAAGCCGAATGTTTTGCCAAAGTTTTTGAAGCCAAAGCGGAATCCAGCGAAGAAAGCAAGAATGGAGCTCATCCGGTCATCGACAACGATTCTGATCTTTGCGTAGTCGATGCACATCGTAAATGTCGCCAGAAGGATGGCAAACAGCCCGTTTCGCACCATGTAGTACGTATAAGGAGTCATTTCTGACGGGTCCCCCTGGGTCCACGACTGAATGGAACTGTTCACCCACGACATGACAATGCTGAAAAAGAGAGCATAGAAAATTACAGACATGAGCGAGAGTCTGAAAAACCGGCCGAAGTGCTTGGCGCCGTCAGTGAGAAAATCCGTAAAGGAACTGCGGTGTTCCCTCGCATACATCCCGATGAACCCGCCGCCGATGAACGAGTTTACCACAGCATATAGGAGTGCCAGCAGGCTCAGAATGCCGAAGTGGGACGGTACCACCTTAAACCCAAATACGAAGTCGGTAAAAAATGACCCCACGCTCCTCACCACGGAACCGTTCAGGATTCCTTGCGCGTGCTGGAAGAACGGCGCATAGCCGAACATCGAGTAGTCGAACAGCCGCATGACCTCGTTGTTCTGGAAATCGAACCTGTAGGTGCCAAGCCAGTTTTCGTCCATGGCCTGCATCAGGCGCTCGTCAGCGTTCGTGTTGCGGACGTACGTGTCCCACTGGTTTCTGAACGGAAACGCCAGCAGAAGGGCGAGAGAAAGGTTGACAAACCACGCAAAGAGAATCATGCGCTTGGTTTGGCGGGTTTTCGAAATTCCGTGTTTGAAATGTTGGATGGTTGTCATGGCGGTCTCCTAATTCCAATAATTCATCATTTCAAGATACGTCTGAACCCAGAACAGGAGCTTTGAGCCATACTTTCGCGCCGAGAGTGAACGGAAATCGCCCGAACGCACCACGCGGCTGTTGTTGTTCCGGTTGACATCCATGACCATTTTGTGCTGTGGATCGACGAGCACATACGCAACCTCCGACGTTGTCCGGTAGACATATTTCTTCCACCGGTACTGTCCGTCCCACGTTTCAGTCCACTTGTCGCCGTTGGAAAATCCGATCTCAACGTCCACGGGCGCAATCGCCTCACCCTCGCGCTTCACGATCACTTCGCATTCGTACATCTGCTTGCCGGTATCCGGAGCCAGCTTGATGGGTGCGCCGTTGATATTGAACACTCCCTTCGGAGGCGGGATCATCCGGTTGCTGATGTTGTCCACGGAATAATCGAAGACGTTGGAGCTGAACCAGGTGTTTTCGAAGAACCAGTTCATATCCTTGCCCGTCACTTGATTCACGGTATTGATGAAGTCCTGTGAAGTCGGATGCTTGAACCGCCAGCGATGGTGATAGGTCCGCATGACCCGGTACATCCATTCTTCGCCAAGATATCGTTCAAGCATCATGAGGGACATGCCCGGTTTGTCGTAGGAATTCAATCCGTAACTCTGATAATACTCCCACGCTTTTCGAGCCATGACGTCGTTTTTCCCCTGCCGGCGCAAGCCGGTGTTCGCGCTCAGAAGCTCGAGGTTGTCGATCTCGTGGAACACGAAGGGTATTCCCGCAAACGAGCCTGCGCCCCCTCCGCCGAAATAATAACGGAACGACTTGAACGGAGGCCACGCCGTTCGCATGACGCGGTCAGTGGAATACGTGTTAAAGCCTTCATCCAGCCAAGCCTCCTCGAACTCATTGTTGCCAACGAGGCCGTACCAGAATTGATGGCCGAACTCATGCACGGTCACGCCTTCCGGCTGTGACGCTTCTTTTGGAGCAAACATGTTCCCGCCGCCCGTGAAGAGCGTCGGATACTCCATGCCACCTGAGCGGCTGTCGTTGGCAGGGTCGACAACGGTCACGAAATCATACGGATACTCGCCGTACCATTCGCCGAACCAGCGAAGCGCATTGAAAGTCGCGGTGAAGTAGCGTTCGATCAGGTTATTGTGGTGCGGCTGGGTTAACAGGATGACTTTGACATCTTTAAGAACGTGATGACGGTCTGAGCGTTCACCTGTATCCGGCTTGCTGTGGCTGAACGTACGCACGTTGACAACGAGTTCAGGCGAGGCCAGCCAGGCGAAGTCATGGATGTCTTCCTCACGGAAGCGATGCG
Source organism: Ignavibacteriales bacterium (assembly GCA_031406095.1). Lineage (GTDB taxonomy): Bacteria > Bacteroidota > Ignavibacteria > UBA10030 > UBA10030 > JANOGR01. Next base: position 7,126 of record JANOGR010000324.1, on the reverse strand, counting down.
TTTTTGTACCGTCCTTGTTGTCGCTGATTTCAGCGACGCCGCCCGAGGCTCCGACAACATAGTTCGAAGGCACGTTGATCTTCACATCATACATGCCGTAGTCGGCAAAGAACTCGGTGTTGGCGTGGAACTGGTGGCAATTCCAGCCGGCCTCACCATTACGCGGTTTCCACCAGACGCCGATCTTTGGGAACCACTGGACCACGAAATGATAGTTGCGGATGGCGCCGGTGCGTGAAATCGGGATGGGCTGTTTCGTCTCAAATTCAATTCTGAGTTTCAGTGTTTGTCCGTCATACACGGGCCTCGGGGTCGTCACCTGAAACACGGTATGGTCATCCGGGTTGCCGTCGTCGGGCTGAATGTAGCGGAACGTATTCGTGATGTCGGTTTCGTTCCCCCTGGGGTCGGTGAATCGAACGCTTTTGACGTTCGTCCAGCCGTAATCCTTCTCCTGCATATCGGGCCGTCCCAAATTCCTGCCCTCCTTGGCAAACGTGCTACGGTTGTTCTTCCATGCGTTATGATACAGGTGGAACGGGAATTCGGTCTGTGAACGGCCCGTCGTGTTTTTCCATTCGAGGATTTCCCAACCCGAGACGATGTTTTTCGCCGTGTCGAGCTTCACATCCATCGTGTAGTTCGCGATACGGTCGCTTTGTTTCGGCAGGGCGAGGTTCTTGTCCCACGGTTCGCTTGTCTGCGTTATAACGGGTGATGCGCGGCGCGTTTGTACGGCTTCTTCCGAATCAGGCGTACCCATGAAGGCCACAAGAAGAACGCAAGCGAGCACCAGGGCGCCGTATTCGAGGATGGCAGAGAGTTTCTTGTTCATGGAATGTTCTCCCGGAAGACTGAAAAATAGCGTATGGACGAATCTGAGGTTAGACTGTGCAACACGTCAAAGCGTTGTCAAGTTAGCGTGCGGGTAATTCTGATTGAAAGACGGAAAGCTTGAGGATTTTCGTCTCTCCGATATCGGGCATCTCAACATAGCAAATATAGATTCCGCTTGCAACCTGCCAGTTACCAGTTCGTCTTCAGCCAGCCGTCGTAAATCGCCTTCTGCAGCTCCGTTGGATTCTTGGACTTCACGAGCTTGTAAGGCGGCACTTCCTGGTTGCGTAGCGTTACCTCGAACTCTCGAAGCATGTCATCCCTGAATACCGTGAACCTCAGTTTTTCGCCCGCCTTCATTTCAGGAATACGCTGGTTCAAGTCGGCAGTCCGCACCCGCATCCCGTTCATGGCGACAATCTCGTCTCCGAGGTTCATCTCCGCTTCATAAGCCGGAGACCCTGCTGCAAGGCGATTGATGCGGGCGCCCGCTCCCGCGTCGTTTGTGAAGGCTCCGAGCCAGGGCTTTAGCGTTGTATCCCGCGGGACAAGTTCGAGCCCGGCGTAACCAAACGCTTTTTCCCATTCGAGCAGCTTTGTTCCATGCACGTAGTCCTGGAAAAAACTCTTCAGGCTCTTGCCGGCAAATTCTTCCGCCACTTTTTGAAAGTCGTCGACGGTGTATCCTTTCTTGCCCAACCGGAAGCGTTGAAACATTGCCTTCATCACGTCATCTAAGGATGCCTTATTATCCGAACTCTGCCGGATCTCCATGTCGAGAAGAAAAAACAAGTTTGCACCTTTGTCGTAATAATCGGACTCAGCATTATATGCGTTTGGACTATTGCGCCAGAGCTTCACCCACGCGTCAAAACTAGATTCTGTTGCTGACTGCAACCGGTTTCCGGGCTTGAGCCTGTCCTGCTGCACCGAGCCCGCGATGGATTGCAAATAGTTGTCGACGGTAAGAAAACTGTTTCTGACCAAAAACAATGAGCCATAATAATCCGAGCCGCCCTCGGCAATCCAGAGCTCTTTGACATAGTTCTCTTTGGCGAAGTCGTACGGGTGGATTCCCGCGGGACGAAGCTGCTTCACGTTCCAGGTGTGAAAGTACTCATGCGAAGTGAGTCCGAGAAAACCCCGATACGCGTCCGGATTCTTGAACGCGAGCGGACGAGCTCCCATGATGGTGGAGTTGATATGTTCTGTTCCTCCGCCGGCAGAAGGTGTTACATGCAGCATGAAAATGTAACGCTCGTATGGCAGCGCACCCCAAAACTCTTTGTTGGCTTTGACCAGCGTCGTCATGTCGGCGATCATCTTTTTTTCATCGTAGTTCCCATCGCCATAAATCATCAGCACATGTCGTTTCCCTTCCACGTCAAACTCGAGGTCTTTCTGGTTGCCGATTTCAACAGGACAATCTGCAAAGTACTCATAGTTGGGGGCGGAGAATTTCGTTTTCGAACCTCCGGCCGCGTCGAGCCCGGTGGTCACGTGCCAATCCTTGTACGGATTCACCAGAAGCTGCAGGGGAAGGCTCTTGTATTTGTCCACATACATGAACACCGATGAGGGGTCGAGGAACGCATGCTCGCTGTTGAGCCCTTTGGTGCGCATATTGAATTCATCAGCATACACTTTGTATCGAATCGTCACAGAATTTCCTTGCTTTTCCACGCGCCAGGTTTCTTTGTCGAGCTTTGACCAGTCGACAGGTTTTCCGTTTTCGCCGACAGCAGAAAATTCCTGAACGGCCCCCGCAAAATCGAAAATCACGTAGCGGCCTGTCCTCCACGCCGGCATGATGAAATCTACCGTCTTGTCGCCGGAGGGTAAACGCGTGAACGAAGCTTCTACTTCGAACAGGTGTGTATGCGGCTTCGACATGCCGAGTGTGTACTGAATCGTCGGATTCTGTGCGGATGCCATGGCTGTAAGGATCGTTGTGAAGAGGATGAGGGGTTTCATACGGGTAGTTCTCCTGCAATGTCGTCAACAATTGGTGAAAAGAAAAGAGCGATGTGATTATTTTTCCTGAACTTCTTATTTGGTAGGTCGTCCTTCAGGACGACTATAAGAGAACTAATCCAGCACAGAGCGAAAACTTTCCAAAAGAGAGTCAAAGGCAAAGTCGTCAAACCCATCCATGTCAATATGAGGTTCCCCGAACGTATCTGAATAAAATCGTGCACTGGAGAATTCGTAATCAATGGCTCTTTCGACGAGGTTCTTCGTTACCGGATTCTCGTGGATGTAGTTCACCTTATTCCCAAAGTCGGTTGCGGATCGGACGATTTCATCGTGGAACCCACCCTGCCAGATGTGCTCGTATTGATTGTTGAGAACTGAATTCACACTCCTCGCACTCGCTCCATTAATATGGTTCATAAGATTCGAAACTTCTATCTTCTCCGGTAACTGCAGGAGAAGATGCGTGTGGTTTGGCATGATGACATAGGCAAACAATCGAAAGCTGAACTTATCGTGTTTTTCTTTGAGAATCTCCATAAATGCGAGGCTACCCGGCCTCTCTTCAAAAGGTTCTATACCAGGCGCACAGTGCGTAGTGAGGAAATAGAACTCGCCTTCGACGGAAATGTGTTTAGGTCTCATTTCGGTGTAGTCGGCGTGAACGCCGACCTACGAATGTTTTATGGGGATATAAGAAAAAAAAGAAATGGTAGGTCGTCCTTCAGGACGACTGACAAGTAACATCGAGTGAACCGAGATCACTGGCTGTTTCTGCCTGCGGTGCAGTCGGCGTGAACGCCGACCTTCCGGTTACATTTTTTTAAATCTTCTCTGCACGTTCTTCCCCGTCAACTCTCTCAGCGCGTCCGATGCAATCCACTTCGCGCTGGTCACGCCGGTCTCGTGAATTCTCTTTGCCTCGCGAATTGCCGCTTTGTTCAATCGCAGATTCCGTTTTCCAATTTGCCGCAGAGCCCAATTCACAGCCTTCTTGACAAAATTGCGCCCATCGGCCGCTCCGCGCCTGATGTGAGGCAAAAAGCGCAGAATTCTCTCGTCGGAAGCGTTTTTGTCGTGGACCGCAAGCCAGGCCATCATCGCATACCCCGCCCGCTTCACAAACTCCTTCTTTTGCTTACTCCATTTGAGTGCAACCCCGTACGCCCACGGAGTCTTGTCAAACAGTTTTCCACAAGCCGTGTCGCACATGGCCCAGTTGTCGAACTGTTTAACCCATCGCTCCATTTGATTGCGCGTGACTTTTTTCGGGTCATCGATCAGAGCGGCGAGGATGCGGGCATCGTGAATCCCGGTTGACCAAAGCTTTAATGCAAGTTCGTGATTTCTCCGATATTTCCTGGCGAGCTGGTGTAACGCCGGAGCCGCGACGCCAAAAGCTTTCTTTGCAGTAATGCCGAAGTGTGCCATCCCTTCGACATTACGGCGGCTTCCATGAAACCTCAGCTGACGAAGAACGGACCGGAGCGTCACTTCTTCTGGGGGATGTGTTGGGAGGTATCCGGTTTTCCGAATGCCCACAGGATGTCGATGTGGTTGCCCTCCCACAAACCAGCCTCAGCGCCGAGCCGAATGCTGTCGACCGGGACAACTGCTTCACGCGCAACGGCCACATACGCGTATCCATGCAGCAAGTCAATCCCGAATGCCGCCGCTACGCCGATGCCGGCTCCGATCGCAAGTTGAGGATTTTTGAGAAGCCGGCCTATCGCTGTGGAAAAATCGTTGTCGGAGCCTGTCATTCCGGTTTCCACCACACGTTTTGAACTGTCGAGGCTTGCTCTTTTCAATGAATCAGGAGCAGCCGTTGTGTCGATCTTGAGCGCCCGAAGAAGCTTCTGATAATTTCTCCGGGCGTCTTCAATAGAATGCTTGATGCTTTCCGTCGTGTCGAACTTGGCCACTGCCCGGTACAAGCGATCCATCTTTGCAGAGGAGGAATCCGACATCCGGAAGTAGATTCGAACAAGTCCGTTCTCCCGGTACAAAGAATCAAACCTGGCGAGACTGTCGGGGTTTAACAGGCGGGAGGCGTCATCGATTCTCACGAGTTGAAAATCTGAGTTTGCTTTGAGAATGACGGGAGATCCGTCGAAGCGGAGTATTTGAAGCTGGTTGAAATGGGTAAGACTCCGCAAAAAAGCCCACTTGTTGATGTAACCGTCGAAGGAAACGAATCCGACGACGGCAAGCACAAAAACCAAACTCAGCTTTTTTGCGAGGCCGAAGGATTTTTCAGGCTTCTTTTCTTCCTGTTGTTCGGCGTTTTCTTGTTTCATCGGACTCCAACCACGGCCAGGGTCACAAGGAGAACCTTCTGCGTGCCAAGGTAACTGTCCTTCGTATAAAAGATTTCATCCAGAGCGTGGGCGCCTTCACTCCTGCCACCTCCCTCGAGTCCGATCGCTGGAATCCCGAGCCCGATCGGCACGTTGGCATCCGTGCTTCCCGCCCGAAACTCTGACTTGATACCGAGGGCGGAATCTGCCGACATAACCGCTTTTAACATGGGGTTGTTCGGGCCAAGGTCTCCTGCCGCTCGCTGGCCAATCAGCTTCACATCAGCAGTGAGTTTTCGCCCACTCGGCCAGAACGAGTTTTCTTCGTCCAGAGCTTGCTGAATCGCAGCTTTGAATTCCGCATCGACTTTTAAGAGTTCCGCATTACTTTCAGAGCGCATGTCCATTTCGAACCAGGCGGTGTGAGCAATCGAGTTGACAGATGTCCCCCCTTCAATCCTGCCGACGTTGAACGTTGTTTTTGGGTTTGCGGGCACTTTGAAACGCGAAATTTTTTCAATTGCCCGGCCGAGGGCATGAATGGGGTTCACCAGGCCGAACGCGCCGTAACTGTGTCCGCCGGGGCCCTTGAACGTGACCTTGTAACGGTTGCTTCCCACGGCTCTCGACGTGGCCTTGAGTCCCGTGCCGTCAACGGTGATGAAATGAGTAATTTTGTCATTCAGTTCTTCGGCGAACAAATGCCGCGTTCCGCGCAAATCGCCGAGTCCTTCTTCGCCGACATCGGCGACAAAAATGATCGTGCCCTGCGTCCTGATGTCGGCTTCGTCGAGTGTCCGCGCCACGGCGAGGATCACAGCGAGGCCGCGTGAGTCGTCGGAAATTCCGGGAGCCTTTAACGAGCTGTCGGTGCGTGTGACGGTGACATCCGTGCCTTCAGGAAACACGGTATCGAGGTGTGCGGCGAGAACGAGTGTGGGCTTTACAGTGGAACCCGGCCTTTCACCGATGACATTGCCAATTTTGTCTATCCGGACGTTTTTCAGTCCGAGATCGGCAAAACGCTGCTTCAAGTACGCGGCGCGCTTTTCTTCCTTGAAAGGCGGTGCTGGAATTTCACAGATCCTGGCCTGGTCGGCGAGAGTTTGAGACTCGAAGGATTTGATGAACTCGAGGGCTTTTCGAACCTCAGGTCTGGAAAAACTCTGCCCGATGAGGCCGCTGGCAAGGAAGAAACATAAAATTATGAGCCAAAGAAAAGCTCTTCGAATCTCCCTATTTATCATTCTTGTAAACCCTTCCGTCTTTCATCACAAACATGATTCGTTCTAATGCGCTGATGTCTTTCAGAGGATCTTCTTTCACCGCCACGATATCCGCAAACGCTCCCGGAGAAATCTCGCCAAGTTGACCTTTCATATCCAGGAGCTCAGCCGCGACGGTCGTTGCCGATTTGATCGCCTGCATCGGGGTCATTCCCCACTTCACCATGTAGGAGAATTCCTTTGCCTGGTTTTCCGTCCAGTCGAACCCACCCACATCCGTTCCAAAAGCAATTTTCACTCCAGCTTTCAAGGCATTGTTAAAAACAGCCGGCAGTTCTTCCAGCATCATTTTGTTCGACATATTTCCTTCTTTGGCACGGCCTTCGGCCACCCATACAATGACATAAATGGTCGGACACCAGAAAATCCCTTTTTGCACCATCAATTTGATGCACTCGCCGTCCATCGCAAACCCATGCTCGATGGTTCTCGCTCCCGCGTTGATAGCGTAGAGAATGCCATCCCGTGTCACGGCATGGGCAACGAGTTTTTTCCGAAGCATCCTCGTTTGTTCACCGATGGCAGATATTTCTTCCTGTGAGAAATTGGGTATACTGTGCCAGGCTCCGTCCGTTGTTTTATAATAGCTTCCATCGGCGTAGATCTTGATCCAGTCTGCTCCGTAGGAAATCTGCTCACGCACGGCCCGCCGCGCCTCGTCAGCGCCCGTAATTTCTTGGACTCCTTTCGGCATCCTCAGCTCCCACGAATACGTCGAGTTACTCAGCC
>JANOGR010000323.1:0-9912 GCA_031406095.1 Ignavibacteriales bacterium | reverse complement strand
TTCGTGCGATACAAAACAACATAGTCTTTCAAATCGAATTTGTTCCTGTGACTCTCCTCCTGGATTGCCTGGACAATCTGATGGCCCTCGTCCCTGTCATCGGTGCATTCGACGAGAGAGATCGGATCGCCCGATTCGTTCTCCGTCCACAAATCCTTGGGAAGCCTGTCATTGTTGAAACGGATGAGCTGATCCGCCGCACCCAGGATGTTCTTTGTCGAACGATAGTTTTGCTCCAGTCGGAACGTCTGGCAATCGGAATAGTCCTTCGAAAAATCAAGAATATTGCGGATGTCGGCTCCCCGGAACGAGTAGATGCTTTGTGCATCGTCGCCCACGACGCACACGTTGCGGTGTGCACCTGCGAGCATCTTGCTGACTTCGTATTGAGCCCTGTTTGTATCCTGGAACTCGTCGACAAGAAGAAACTTGAACCGATGCTGGTATTTCTTCAGGATATCATCGTGGTTTTGAAACAACTCGATGGGTTTGATGAGCAGGTCGTCGAAATCCATGGCATTGTTCCGGCGCAGGGTTTTTTGATATTCCTCGTACACCAATGCCGTTTTTTCGTCGAACACATCTCTCGCCAGGCGGGCGTATTCTTGCGGGTAGATCAACTGGTTTTTGCTTGCGCTGATTCTCGAACGAATGGCATTCGGATTATACTGTTGGGCCGAAATGCCCAGCCGCTCCATCGTTTTCTTGACAACGGAGTAGGAATCGTCAGAGTCATAGATGGTGAAGGACTTCGTGTACTCCAGGGCTTCAGCTTCCCGGCGAAGGAGTCGCGCAAAAATCGAGTGAAAGGTGCCCATCCACAGCTGGGAAGCCTTCTCACCCACCAGTTTGGCAATCCGGCTTTTCATTTCATGAGCGGCCTTATTCGTGAATGTGAGAGCAAGGATCTGATAGGGCGGAACGCCGCACTGGATCAGATGAGCAATTCGGTACGTCAGGACACGGGTTTTCCCGCTTCCGGCGCCCGCAATGATCATAACCGGTCCGTTTGCAGCTTTGACCGCTTCCTGTTGAACAGGATTCAGCTCGTTCAGAAATGACATAAGAATGTAGTGTTTACCGCCGGGGCAATTCTAAAAAGGAGGCAAAAAATGGTAAGGAAAAATCAAAGATGAGGCAAGGACTCAATTCAAGCAAACTCGGGGAAGAAGATTTTCCCCTTGACAGAAAAACCGATCTGACTCTTGCGTAAACGGAGGGCACCGTCTCAAAGCATGATCGCGCCTTCAAGTCTCAAGAGAAATTCCTTCGTCTTGATGCCGGCCGCATATCCAATCATGTCGTCCCTTGCACCCAGCACGCGATGGCAGGGAACAACGATGGGAAGAGGATTCGTTGCATTTGCCCGCCCCACCGCACGGTAAGCTTCCGGGCTGCCGAGACGCCGGGCCAGATCCTTGTAGCTGACGGTTGTTCCGTAGCGAATTCTCCGAAGCTCTCGCCAAACTCGCTTCTGAAAATCGGAACCCACCAAGTCCACACGGGTTTTGAACTTCACCAGTTTGCGGTCAAAATATCTGTTCAGCTCATCGATGAATTTGCGGTTCCTGCTGCTGCTTTCCACGATTGCCGCTGTCGGAAAATGTTCCTCGAGCCAGCCGATGAACTCTTTTTTCGTTTGCCCTGGAATGCTCAGCTTGCAAATTCCCTTTTTTGTCGAGGCAACGTGAACTGTACCGATCTTCGAGTTGAAACTCGTGTAATAGATCGTTTCCATCGGTTATCCTTCTTCGCCGGATTTCAACTTCTCAAGAACTGAAAAATCCTCGAGGGTCGTTGTGTCTCCTGAGATGGAGCCCGTCGATGCTATTTCCCTGAGAAGGCGCCGCATGATTTTGCCGCTTCTGGTTTTTGGCAGGGCATCCGTGAATCGGATCTCATCGGGCCTTGCCAAAGCTCCGATTTCTTTGACAACATGGTTTCGCAATTCCTGCTGCAAATCCGGGGTCGCTATTCGCCCACCCTCAAGGGTGACAAACGCGCAGATGGCCGTGCCCTTGAGCTCGTCCGGTCTGCCGACGACTGCGGCTTCTGCTACCCAGTCATGGCTGACGATCGCACTTTCGATTTCTGCAGTTCCCAAACGATGACCGGCCACGTTGATGACATCGTCGACCCGGCCCATAATCCAGAAATATCCGTCTTCATCGCGGCGAGCGCCATCCCCCGTAAAATACATTCCCTTGATTTCACTCCAATATTGTTTTTTGTAACGCTCAGGATCCCCATAAATCGTCCGCAGCATGGATGGCCACGGTTTTCGAAGCACAAGATAACCGCCTTGATTCCGGCCAACAGGCTTACCCTCTTTGTTGACTACTTCAGCATCAATGCCGGGGAAAGGCATCGTTGCTGTCCCGGGTTTTGTGGGCGTTGCTCCTGGAAGAGGAGTAATCATGATGGCGCCCGTTTCGGTTTGCCACCACGTGTCAACAATCGGACATTTGCCTTTTCCGATAATCTTGTGATACCACATCCAAGCTTCGGGATTGATGGGCTCCCCCACCGTGCCAAGCAGTCTGAGTGAACTCAGGTCGTGTTTGAGCGGCCATTGTTCCCCCCACTTGATGAACGCCCGGATCGCTGTCGGTGCGGTGTAGAATACATTCACTTTGTGCCGTGCGATGATCTTCCAGAATCGATCTGGATTCGGCCAATTCGGAGCCCCCTCGTACATCAGAGTTGTCGATCCGTTCGCAAGCGGGCCATACACAACGTAGGAATGTCCCGTAACCCAGCCAATATCAGCCGTGCACCAAAAAGTGTCCGTGTCTTTAAAATCAAAAACCCATTTCGTCGTAATGTACACTCCGGTAAGATAGCCGCCTGTCGTGTGTACAACACCTTTGGGTTTTCCCGTCGTACCGCTCGTGTACAGAATGAAGAGCGGATGTTCTGAGTCGAGCTTTTCGGGCTCACAGCGGTCGGAGGCCACCTCCATCAGCTCGTTCCACCAATGATCCCTCCCCGGTTCCATGTGGACTTCCTTCCCCGTCCTTTTGACCACGACGACCCCTTCGATGGAGGGTGTCTGCTTCACTGCTTCATCGACATTTTCTTTAAGCGGGACCACATTTCCGCGGCGGTATCCCCCGTCTGCCGTGACGACAAGTTTCGCCTTTGCATCATTGATCCGGTCGACGAGCGCCTGGGCACTGAACCCCCCAAAGATCACCGAGTGTGTTGCACCAATCCTCGTGCAGGCAAGCATGGCGATGGCAGCTTCCGGGACAAGGGGCATATAAATTGCTACACGGTCTCCTTTGACGACGCCGAGGGTTTTGAGAACGTTGGCGCATTTGCTCACTTCAGTGTGAAGCTCCTGATAGGTGAGCGTCCTCGTGTCGCCGGGTTCCCCCTCCCAAATAATCGCGGCCTTGTTTTTTCGCCATGTGGAAAGATGTACGTCGAGGCAGTTGTAGCTGACGTTGGTTCTTCCTCCCACAAACCATTTTGCAAACGGAAGCTTCCATTCAAACACTTTTGTCCACTTCTTGAACCAATGGAGTTCCGCCGCGATGCCGGCCCAAAATTTTTCCGGACTCTTCATCGAAAAATCGTAGAGCTTCTTGTATTCGGCGTAGGTTTTGATCTGAGCGTTTGAGGAAAACGCCTTCTCAGGCTTAAAGACCCGTTTTTCTTTCAGGACCGAAGTGATGTGAGACGATGGAGAAGTTTCGTGGTGCGACTTCATACGTGTGACAAGTTTCAGGCTGCTGTTTTAAAAAGCGGTGAAAATAATAATGAAAACGCCCTCGAAAGGCAAGTGTCAGTAGACAACAGTCGAATCGATCAAGAAACTGTTTTGACTGTCGAATACCTTGAAGTAGTGTCTGCCATAACGCGGAGGATTCAGGACCAAAACAAGTGTGGAATCGAGAATGATATTCCTCACGATGTACACTTCACCGGTCTTCTCCTTATGATACACGAACACTGCGAAGGAAAATAATGTATCCTTCATTGAAGTTTCGATACGATCAAGTCGAAATGCTGTCGTCGATCCGATGCGGGCCACGAGCCTTACGCGAATATTATTATACAGAGAGGAGTCGGGCACCGCAATGCTGTCCGGAGTCGCTACGAACACTTCCTCTATGGTTTGTTCTGCGCCGGTGGGCGTGCACGAGGCCAGAATGATCACCATTACCGCGGCAATAAGAACGATGGATTTTGTTCCCGTCATGAGATTCCTTAAAAAAAAGCCCTTGCTTCTGCTCGTGCCAGATGAACGAAGGGCCGCCCACCCTCTGAACGGCCGTTGTAATTCAACGTCACTTGAATATTTTGGCTAATTCTGTAATCAAAAGCAAGCTGCCATAAGATGCTTTTTCCGATCGCTTTTCCGGCGGTGAACTCGTAGGGCATCGGTCTGAACGGGTCAACCACAACGTTGGACAATACAACTTCTTCTCTTCTGACTTCCCCGCGGAGCTGTCCTGACCCATAGAGCGCATACACTGTTCGGAGAGCTTGTTCATTAATGTCGGCAGTAGCTTTGCGTTGAGGCTGATCGACAATTCTTGAAATTCCCAAAACAAAACCGATTTCCAGTTCGCGTTGTGGGCGATAAGAAAAATCCGTTGTGAGCGCGTCGACCTCCAGATCTCGTTCCCGGAGCGAAGAACCGGTGGAACTGACGCGGTCGATCTTATTCGCATAATCCGTCTGGTTTCCGATTTCCCGGATTAGCTGCGAACGCACTCTCACCGACCTCTCTTTTTGATAGCTCCGCTCGTTCACACCAACAAGCTGGACCAGGCCGGTACGCTCCCCAAACCGGAAACGGAACGAAAGATCGGGATGGTGCTCAAAGACGTGGATATCCTGAGTCAGTTGATTTGACCCCGCAATCGTTGTTTCGTCGTTCTGAAATCTTCGAAAATTCATCAGGTAGATCTGCTTGACGTCGGGTTCCCTGCTTTTTTCATCAATGCGGACATATGTTTCCGTCGAGATCGACCGCAGCAGCCGTTCTGCACCTGAGCCGGATGCGGAGAAAAGACGGGCCGGCTGTAATCGCAGCCGTAAACTTGTTTTCAAATCCACGACCGGGTAGAGCTGATCACTCGGCACATAGATCGACACAAAATCGCCGTCAAATCTCGTCAGCTCGAACTCATCTTCATCAGCAATGGTATTTCCATTGATGTCGCCCCTGTACCGGTAGTTCCCAGAGCCCCTTGCGACCCGAATGAACGCACGTTCCAACCGGGAAGATCGTTGACTGGAGAATTCATAATACGTTTCGGCTTCTGCCGCTCTGTCGAACGGGGCATACCGGGACACCGACCTCACCAGGATGATTTCGGCGTCCCTATTCCCCCTTTGTTTGAACTCATCGGTAAAGCGCGAGTTGCGAATGCTCAGGTTCAGAGAACTCGTGAGGGATTTCCATTCTGCGAGTTGCAGAGAATAAATCTGGGTGATGGACCTGAAAGCGCGTTGAACAGAGCCACCCCGAGCGCTGTCCTCAGTCCTGAATTGCACTTCACCGGACATGGTAAGGCTGCCGACCTCGGGCAGCAAAATGCGCGGAGAAATCTGCGTAAACTGGAAACTTCCAGTATGGAGGGAATCGCGTACGTCCGGTCTCAACGAGCGGTCTTCATTCTCATATCCGACGCCGGGTTTCAGCCCCCACACGGCATATTCAAGATCGCCAAGTTGACGCATCCAGCTTGATTGTGTCGACAGAACAGAGTTGGAACTTTTTATATTCTCCAGGCGATACCTGACAAATGGAAGGCCGGGGTCGAACACATTCAATTCAGTTTGCAGTCGGGTCGAACTTTGCTCACCGGTACGGCTTAAGTATCCATACGTTCCTCCCCATCGGACAGTGCGGGCCGGCGCATACTGAACAGAAGCCTCGCGGATTTCCTCATCAGCTGAGGAGATTGATTCCACGTTCCACTTCCGGCCGAATTCGACCTCGTTATACCGGTCGGGAGATACAAATCGTTTTTCTACGAACCGTTCCGAAAACCTCAGGTCCAGGCTGCCCAGGTTTACGCCCGCCAATTGCATCCTGGCAGGGTTGTACCGGGCTTCGAATTTGAGCGCGCTTCCACTTCGATTCTGGTCGTCGAGCGTCGACAATCGGTTGACATCCACGTTGCTCGCCGCATACTCGCCTGTCATCGTAAAATCCGAACTGAGTGCAACTCTGGCGTTGAGGCCGAGAACGCGCTGAAGCTGGGGCATCGGCAGAAATTGAAGTGGAAGATAGTTTCCGGCACCGACACCGGCAAAACGGAACTGACCAATTCCGACCCGGACATAGCCGGCAGAATCTTTCGGCATCCGCTCGACTTGAGAAAACATTACCGTATACAAAGCAAGAGAATCGCCAGGGGCGTAGACGATAATGGGATAAGTTTTTCCATTGATGCTTGAATCACGAACAAGATACTGGCCTCGTCCGGCACTTGTTACTGTGTCGCGTCCGACAAGCTTTATGCCGGAAAGCGATGCCTTCAGTCGATCTCCGCCGCTTTGAGACAGGATGTTCAATGAGCCTTCGTCAAGCGGGACGTCGATGGGCGAAGCGGGGTCGTCCGCCTCCTGGATAAAAACGGCGTTGAAGGTCAGAGCATTATTGAAACCTGTAAAGCTTGTCGTGCCCGCCAGGAGGTTGCGAGTGAATTGCCTGTCCGAGTATTCGAAATCGATGGTAATCCTCGAAGCGTTTGTTATCAAGCGTCTGCTCGTAAAAATCACATCGCCGCTTCCGTACTCAATCGTGTAATCGTTGATGTCGCCGCGGGTCATGAGTTCGCCGTTGAGGTAGACGCGCTCGGATCCGGCCACAACGTTAATTCTCTGCTCACCGTTTTGGCCCGTGAGTCTGTAAGGACCTTGCGTTCCTTCGTTGCCCTGGATCTGGTTTGAATGGAACTTGCCCCTCGAGGTGGCAGCCGTGACTCCAAGGTTTGCTTTTTGCGTAAACGAATTGGCACCCGTGGTCTTCGCAGTGCCCTGTGCGCCCTGGACTTTCCTGAAAAATCTGGCGAACTCCCCTCCTTCACTCTGACCCACCTGCACGTTAAAATCGCCAAGAGTTGCCCCATAGTTCGTACTTTTCAGCTCGATGAATACTTTGTCCACTTCCCGGAGTGTCTGCGTTGTCCCCTCCGGCTGAATCGGAGAGTTTTCATCTGTCAAAGCGGCAACGACATCCACATCTCTCGAGAGCTTTCCGGCCATTTGCATTCGAAAACCTGAGTTCAATGAAAAATCGCGATTCGAGCCCACGGTAAATCCCCTTGCGAGGGAACCGCTTTTCTGCAACCCCGGCCCAAAATAGTCGCTTTCATCCGGCTTTGCTGCAGACGGTTTGACGGTAAACGTCCTCGTTCCAGCAGAATCACGACGGACTGAAATCTCGTGGAGCGAATATTGTTTCTTAAAAGCAAGGGGCAGGAAACGGTAGGAGATCCAAAGAACATGGCTTGCAGAATCCACGAAAATCCGGCGCATACCTTTCGACGAAATGTGAATTTTGCCGTGTCGCCAGTCGATGTCGTAATCATCATTCTTCTGAAGCGTAATAAGGGAATCGACCAGGAGTATCTCACTGTTCTCAACGATAAACTCATTGGGAAGAGCATAAACACTTTCGAGTGGACTGAGGGGAACAAGCGTTGACAAGTATCGGAGAGATTTCTGTTGAACAGGAAGAGACTGAGCTGAAAGAACGCAAACGGGAAAAACAATACACAGGAAAAAGGAGAAGTATCGGGAATAAATGAAGGCCATGATCAGCAATGTTCAGTCAAAATACGAAGATCGTAGCCTTAGTTCCTGTGGTATCCTCCTTCAGAGAGTGTGTCGCCTATGGTAATAGTGACCGCATACACGTAAAACATGTGCCGAAGGGGGGACTCGAACCCCCACCCGGGGTAAGCCTCGTAAACGAGGCAAGCCAGATCCCGTATACGGGACAAGCCCCGGAACGGGGCAAGCTGGATTTTGAGTCCGGTTTATCCTGACCTGTCCTGATTTATCAGGACGTAGCCCGGACGCGTGTACCAATTTTCAAAACCTCCATTGCAAACTGATTGCCCGGGCCACTCTTGAACATGTGCCGAAGGGGGGACTCGAACCCCCACCTGGGGTAAACCTCGTAAACGAGGCAAGCCAGACCCCGTAAACGGGGCAAGCTGAATTTTGAGTCCAGTTTATCCCGACTTGTCCCGACTATCGGGACGAGTCGGGACGCGTCTGCCAATCCCTACAACTTCCTTTAGAAAATTATTGCCAGGTCCACTCTTCAAGAATTTCTCCCGCTTCCTTGCTTCATGCCGACTACCATGCGTTTCGCAATAAACAACCTCCAAAGGACGCCTATTCTTGGTCGAAGGAACGCCACCAGCTTGGTGCTTCTTCAGTCTCTTGTCGAGGTCGCTCGTGAGACCTTTGTAGAGCCCACCATCTTTCAACGAACGGAGCACATACACGTAAAACATGTGCCGAAGGGGGGACTCGAACCCCCACATGGGGTAAACCATACTGGATTTTGAGTCCAGCGCGTCTACCAGTTCCGCCACTTCGGCAAATCGGATGCGGATTGCGGATCTCCAAATGGAGAATTCCACATTCGGCATTCTACACTCCGCATTCGACTCGTGCACCCACCCCGCCAAAAAGACGGCGGGCAGGCAGGACTGACTTCGTCCTGAGATAATGCAGAAGCGACGCGGTCAGGAGGCTTCGCCCCCTTCCGCGTCGCTCGTGCACCCACCAGGACTCGAACCTGGAACCCACTGATTAAGAGTCAGTTGCTCTACCAATTGAGCCATGGGTGCAAATCACAAGTTGTCAGATCCCGCCTTCTTAGTCGATTCCTTGGCTGGCGGGATGCGCAAAACGACAACAGCTCACAAGGGGAAACGTCCGCTGGTCGTTTTGGCGATTGAGCCATGGGTGCGGAAACAGCTTACTTGGGCTGGTTCTGCGTCGGAGCGGGCTGGGGAATCTGGGTGGCCGGCGGCGGGACGGAGGAATTCTGCTGAATGATGCTTTCCTTCTCTTCCGGCCTCGGCAGCACCGTCAGATTGATAAAAAGCGCCAGCAGGATATAAATCGTGGCAAGAATGGTAGTTGTCTTACTCAGGAAATCCGACGTCCGGCGAACACCGAAGACTGTTCCCATGTTAGCGGAACCGAGAGTACCCGCCAACCCACCGCCTTTACTTGCCTGCATCAAAACGACGAGAATAAGAAAAATGCTGACGATGATTTCGATGATAATGAAGAGTGTGTATGTCATGATGAACCCTTCCGGAGATAAAAAACCCCATGCACTGATGGGATTATGAAAAGATACTCAACTATGGTGCGAAATGCAAGAACTTGAATGAGAACGAACCGCTTGAATTTCCCTCTTGGCTTGCGACGCAAACATATCGCGGAATTATGCCCAGTAAATGGTAACCGGCATCCCGACTGCTGCACCCAGCAATTTGGCTGCATGGTCTTTTTTGACAACGATCTCTATGAGCCCCCCGCTGCCAACAATCATGCACGGCGTCTTGTCCGGAGCGTCATCGTAATTCTGGGTCCATCGATTCACGAGCGCTTTTCCCACGGCCAGCGTTTGAATTTCCTTTGCCAACGTCCCTGAAATGTTGGAGACGAGATTCCCAAAGTGGTCCACATGAATGACCAGTGGCTTTGATGTTCCGCTTTTTGCACTCACGAATGGGGAGGGGATGTGGTCAAGTCTGACCCTCACGCCAAATGACTGAATTCTCTTCCCGAGTGAGATATGCGCCGCCAACGGTGCGAAGATATCACGGCCATGAAACGTCGATGACACCTCCCGCAGGATAAAATCTTTCGTTTTGACCGGATCAACCTGGACAGCTTCAGCGTTCTTCTGATCGG
>JANOGR010000273.1:0-3255 GCA_031406095.1 Ignavibacteriales bacterium | reverse complement strand
TGCCAGTCCGAGCCGCCGCGTGAGATACCGTACGCCGCAAACTTTCTGTCCTTGGAAACCGCAAATGCACCCAGCCTCGTCGTGCCGTCTGTCGAAAATTTGTTGGGGTCGAGCAACACTTCAGGCGCTCCGTCAATCCCCTTCTGGATATACAGGACACTTTGGTTTTGGAGACCGTCGTTCTTGAAGAAGAAATAATGTTCCCGGTTACGGAAAGGAGCGGAGTATCTTGGGTAGTTGAATAGCTTTTCAAGCCGCTCCTTCACTTGTGATCGAAAAGGTATTTTTTCCAGATACCCGAACGTCACCTTGTTCTGCTCGTCGATCCATGCAGTCCGCTCCGGTGATTTCTCGTCTTCAAGCCAGCGATAGGGGTCGGAGACTTTTGTCCCGAAATACGTATCGACCTGTTCCACCTTTTTGGTCGAAGGATATTGCAGCTTCTGCGCATTGAGAGTGGATACAAAAGCCGCACAAACGAATGTCCATACTAAAAAGTGCAGGACGGTAAGTCGTTTCATAGAACCTCCTTTAGAATGAATGTTGACAGAGCCCTTTGAGCGGTCATCATGAGAATTTCCTGGCAGTTCAGAGATTTTCGTGTAGCGGGGTGATCGAGAAACTATGAAATCTCGACATGGGATGCAAACTGCCGCAATTGACTTTCGAAAGAATTCCGGTAATTTGTCTTGGCGGCTCTTGAGCTTGCAGAAGAGATTCTTGCTTTCCAACCAAAGGAAAGGACAATGCCATGGATACGATCGGTGAAAACATTGAACTCATGCAGTCTGCCCCGAATCCGAAAGTCAAATATGGTTCCGTGAGAGATCTTTTGGCTGCCGCAAGGATTCGGCCGGAGGCCGTCTACCCGCACTTCGACCGGTTTGTGGAATTGCTCAAAAGCCAGAACAACATTCTCAAGTGGACGGCCATCGACGTTATCGGGCTTTTGTCAAAAGTGGATAAAGAGAACAAGGTCGATGCCATGGTAGGAAAACTGACAACCCTGGTGAAAGAGGGAAAGCTCATCACGGCAAACCATGCAATTTCAGCGCTTTCAGCAATTGCGTCAGCCAAGCCGAGGTTCAGGCAAAAGGTTGCCGGGGCATTTCTCAAAGCAGAGCAATACAAATATGAAACGACTGAATGCAAAAACATCGTTCTCGGCAAAGTGATCGAAGCCATTCGGCCGATCGCAGCTGGTGTAGCTTCGAAAAAAGAAATCATAGGCTTTGTGAAAAGGCAAACAAGAAACGCCCGGAGCTCCACGAGGAAAAAAGCGCAACAGTTTCTGAAAGGTTGGGAATCGAATTCACGGAAGAAAACAATTTGGTAGGAAATGGTCCTGGAAGGTCTTCTGTTGATGCATCGACGGTGAGGAAAAAAACCGTTTTCATTCCCACAAACGAGAAGCCTTTCTCGTAATACACACGATCACATCTGGGGTTGCCCTCCGAATCTCCAGAATTTGAGTTTTTCTGAATCCAGCCGCTGGCATGCCGTTTGCAACTTCTCGAAACCGGTTAGCCACGTGCCTCATCAGTTCTGCCGAAGAAGGCCGGTCACAAAAGACCCCAGGAAAGAATCTTTTAATGGTTGTCTGGCATAATACACCCGATGCAGCCCGGATTCCTGATGTCGTTGAGCCAGGATTGGGTGTCAGCTTATGGATTGGCAGTTTTCCGATAGAATCGGGACAATCCGTATGGGTGGAATTGAATATTCGAAAGCACGACGGCACCATCGTTGCGAAGACACAGAATGCAGAGTGGCATTCGAACGATGAGGGAAGGCATAATTCTTACTGGATTGCCCGAACCGGAGTATTTGAAGCGGGCGATCACGTTGAGTACACCATTCATGGTAAAGTTCGCGACCAGGCGGTAGCAGACAAGGATTCGTATGCCTTCGACGTGAGTTAAGTCGTATCCTCCAAAGCATGTTCTGAAAACGAAAGAGCCCAAGGAATAATTCTTGGGCTCTTTGCTTGATAAATCCGCTCCGCGAGTAGGATTCGAACCCACAACTTCCAATTTCGCCCACGAACGTAGTGTGTGAGTGGCGGCGAAATTGAGAATCCCGCCGACCTGAAGATTCATTTCGATGAGGCGGGACCTAATAAAAAAGGCCTGACAATGATCAGGCCTTTTTTGCTCCGCGAGTAGGATTCGAACCTACAACCCTCCGGTTAACAGCCGGATGCTCCACCATTGAGCTATCGCGGAATCTAGAGCACAAACGCTCACCAGCCTCGCGGCCAATGAGCGCTGTCTCGATGAAAAATATATTCCATAATTGCCGGAAAGTCAAGGAATGCGTTCTATCTGACTTTACAGGCAAACCTTCCGAAGGAATAATGCTGAACGAGAAAACCTTCGGAAGGCCTCAGGGGCTTCGTTGATTTTCCCTCCTTTTCGGACTATATTGAGTTCACATTCTTTTTCTCGAGGAGACGACATGTTTAAAGGCGGCCTGCCGAACATGCAGGACATGATGAAGCAAATCCAGAAAGTGCAGGAGCGGGTTGCTGAAGTGCAGGCGCAACTTGAGCAGAAAACTGTTACCGCGGAGGCTGGCGGAGGAATGGTGAAAGTGACGGCAAACGGTAAGCACCAGATTGTCAAGATCGAAATCGAAAAAGAAGTCGTGAACCCCGATGAAAAAGACATGCTGGAAGATTTGGTCGTCGCAGCTGCGAACCAGGCTCTGGAGCGTGCGTCAGCCATGGCACAGGAAGAAATGCAAAAGGCAACAAGCGGCATGATGCCGAACATTCCCGGCCTTAACATCCCCGGACTCTGAAGTCGATGTTTACAGCTGAATCGATCGAGCGACTTGCGGAACACTTTGCCCAGTTGCCCGGCATCGGCAGGAAAACAGCGCACAGGCTCGCACTCTACGTGTTGAAAATGAGCGTGGACGATGTGGACTCACTCGCAGACGCCCTCGTCAAGGCTAAACGGAACGTGAAGTACTGTACTATCTGCTCGAACATTACAGAGCGCGACCCCTGTGCAATCTGCGTCAATTCGAAGCGAGACCGGAATCTCATTTGTGTAGTGGAGGAACCCAACGATGTTGCGGCCATCGAGAAAACCAATGAATTCAAGGGTTTGTATCATGTGTTGGGTTCAACAATGCGGTTCAGAACCGGCCCATCGAGGCGCTCAACCGCACCCTGGCGGTCGTGGCAACCGACCTGCAGTCCGGCGAGCTGGTCGTTTTCGAGCGCGGCGATACCGGCATGGCGGTGCG
>JANOGR010000257.1:0-7850 GCA_031406095.1 Ignavibacteriales bacterium | reverse complement strand
ACGGCAACCACAATGTCTGCGCCCCATTGACGAGCAACGTCCACAGGAATGTTCGACACGAGGCCGCCGTCCAGGAGCTGCATGGTATCCTTGGGAACCGTACTAAAAAGCAGGGGGACGGTAATGCTCGCCCGCATAGCTTCCGTCAGGTCACCGTTGTCAATGACAACGCGCTTGCCTGAAATCAGATCCGTCGTGACAGCGCGGAAAGATATTTCCAGGTCGTCGAAACTCGGGTTCGGATGGTACACGCTCTGGAGTGTCAGAAGATTCAGATAATTCGTCAATCGTTGGCCGGTGGAGAAGGCTGAAGGGATGATTGGTTCAAACCCGTCGAACCGGAGCACCAAAACGCTCCGTTCCTTTGCAATTTTTTGTTCCAGGAACATTTCGCTGCGCCGGGAGTCTTCAGTAAAGCTCAAGACTTCTTCCCAGTTCGTGGAATCCACCAACTGAGACAGTTGCATAGGTGAATATCCGGATGCATACAGACCGCCGAGTATGCTCCCCATGCTCGTGCCGACAATAAAATCGATGGGGATATTGTTTTTTTCGAACGACTTGAACACACCGATCGCCGCCACCCCACGCGCTCCCCCGCCGCTGAGGACGAGTGCAACGCGCGGCCGCTTCACCAGCTTGCGCGGTACAATGTTTGGCCGGCGGTCGAATTCATCTGTCAGGAAAGGTTGGATGCGGAGTGCGCGCTCTCCGGAAGGCGTTTGCCTTGCAAAGGTCGCGGCCATAGGCAACATCAGCACGGCGAGACACAGGGATTTGAATCTGAACCTCATTCTGATTATGATTACATGGGCCTTTGAGAGAAAACGTACCGAAATATGCTTCGAATAGCAACGCGACGGCGTGAGGGCGATGAATCAGAACGAATAGCGGTATGCAGAAAACAAATTTTCAAGAAAAATACATCGCCGAGCGCGAGCCATGGGACTACAGCCACCGCGCCGTGGAAACCTTGCGTCACGAATATATCGCGAACTTGGTGCGCACTCTCAAACCGTCAGCCAGGCGTGTTCTCGATGTCGGATGCAGCCTCGGACAGCTGACGACGCGACTCCGCGGCTCCGCTGCGGAGATCCACGCATGCGACCTGTCATGGACGGCCGTCCAAAAAACTTCCTCCGCGTGCGAACGCCTTGCGTCGCATCCCAACGAATCAACATCAGACAACGGTCAATTCTATTTCAGTGTCGCGAGTTCGCTTGAGTTGCCTTATGCCCGGGAGACCATGGATGTCATCCTGTTGTGCGACGGGTTGATCGGCTGGGAGCTTTCCGAGCACGGGAGGCGGGGCGTCCTCAGAAGCGCTTTTGAGATTCTTGCTCCAGGCGGGATCGTCGTGCTTACGGATTACATGCATCCTCGACGTTTTGAGGCGCATGTTCGTGAAATCGCCCAGAGCCCGTTGCAAATTGAGAGCCTTCGCTATCTCAACGACCGTCTGCCGTATCAATTCGAAGGTTGGCTGCATGCCTTTCGGGAGACGCGTTTCGTTCAGGAATTGATCGCCAACAAACTGCTGATTCAACGATTGAAATCAATTTCTTCGCTCTTCGGCAAATGGGGTTCAAAGCATCTTTGTGTTGTCGGGAGAAAGCCAAACCCATGATACCATCCGGAAAGGTGCAGCATTGACGTTTCTCAATCCGCTTGTATTGTTCGGGCTCCTGGCGGCATCGATCCCCATCCTGCTTCACCTTTTTAACCTCCGAAAACTCAAAACGATTGAGTTCAGCACGCTCTCGTTTCTCAAAGAGCTGCAAAAAACCAAATTCCGGCGTTTGAAAATACGTCAACTCTTGTTGCTTGTGTTGCGAACACTCCTTGTGATCTTTGTCGTCATGGCGTTTTCCCGGCCCACGCTGAAGGGCGGGTTTTCAGAGAGCGCCCGTGCACGGACCACGGCTGTTTTTATCGTCGATGATTCCTACAGCATGACTTCTGCGGACGCCGGCGGCGAATTGCTCAAACAAGCAAAGCAGGCCGCTCTTCAGGCTCTTGAAATTTTCGAAGACGGCGACGAGGTCTTTCTTCTCAAGATTTCTGACGCCGTATCTCACACTGCCGGCAATGATCAGGCGCCGTTTCGGAATTTTGAAACACTTCGCTCAGCCCTCAATGCCATCAAGCCTTCATACTCGCATCATAAATTCGAAGATGCACTCCGTGCCTCGGCAAGACTCCTGAATGCATCCAAGAATTTCAACAGGGAGGTTTTCGTGTTTTCCGACTTTCAGTCGGGGTTGTTCTCCGAACAAGCGTCTCCGGCCAAGGAAAATCTTTTTGCACCCGGAGTTCATTTGTTTCTCCTCCCCGTCGGGAATCGGGAAGTTCGCAACCTCTCCGTTGACGCAGTAACGATCCCGAATGTGATTCTTGAACCAGGAAAACCCTTTACCCTCATCGCCAAAGTAACGAACCACACGGCCGGGGAAGTCAAGAATACTCTCGCCAGCGTTTTTGCGTCCAATACACGAGTTGCACAAAAAGGCATCTCCCTCGGACCTCATGAGTCGGCGAATGTCGAGTTATCCGTTGTGCCGCGGACCCCGGGGTACTTCGAAGGATTCGTTTCCCTGGAGGATGATGACCTGGAATTCGACAACCGTCGTTTTTTCACACTGTATATTCCGTCAGCGATGAATGTCCTCCTCGTTGGAAATACTTCCGACTTGAAATACATCCGGCTTGCGCTCGCGACACGAACTCAATCCGACAGCTCACTGTTAACGCTCACGGAAGTTTCTCCTGACCGCCTCACTACGAGTCACATAAACTCTGCGGATGTGATTGTCCTGTCGGATATACGGGGAATATCGCCATCACACTTGGAACGCGTGCGCAGTGTCGTGGAGAAAGGTACAGGACTCATGATGTTCCCCGGTTCCTCGACCACTCCTCAGAATGCTGTTCCACTTCCTGCATTACGGCTTCCCAACCTGATTTCCGTTGAGGGTAATCCGAAGGCACTGTCATTCCTGGAATTCGACAAAACCGATGTGCGCCATCCTCTTTTCGCCGGAATGTTCGATGAACAGAACGAACTGGGTCGAACACGTCCGGGTTCAGCAAAGCAAAAAGCCATTGAGTCTCCCAAAGTGAAGGTTTTTGTCAGATACGCAGCCTCTCCCAATGCTCAGCCTGTCATAACCCTAACGAATGGCGTGCCGTTTTTACTCGAGCAAAAAGTTGGAGGGGGCAAGGTGCTCCTGTTCGCCGTGGCTCCTCATCTTGAATGGTCGGATTTCCCGGTGAAAGGCCTTTTTGTCCCGTTATTGCACCGCTCTCTTTCGTATCTTGTCCAAGACCCATCGAAGATTGAGCCATTCGTGGCGGGCCAGGATGTGGTTGTGAGACACATCCAATCAACGGGAACGAGATTCACCGTGCGGGATCCCTCGACCGGGGAAACGAGCCATCAAGCCGTCGTTCGAGGGTCTGACAAGACGATCCATTTCTCAGAGGCCATGATTCCCGGAATTTATACTGTCCGGGCCGGGTCGGATGTCGTGCGAAAATTTGCGGTCAACGTGGACCCGGACGAGTCGCGCACGAAAAAAGCGGAGGAACCTGCCCTGCAGAAAGCGGCTGAAGCGCTCGGAATCGGTTCCTCGGTCGTCCACACAATCAACAATGTGTCCCAGGTTCAGCAGGTGGTGCGCGAGTCAAGGTACGGCATTGAATTGTGGAAGCACATGCTCATCGCTGCACTGCTGGTGGCGGTCGTCGAAATGTTTGTAGCGCGTGACACGAAACGAGGACTCGCGGAGTACGCACCGCGGGCTGCATGACCATGATCGAACTCTCATCCGGAAAAGAGCTTTGTATTCTCGTCGGTGTTTCCACGCGCCGAGGCTCGCGTGAAGAGACCGAGGAATCCATGAATGAACTCGCCCTCCTGGCCGATACCGCTGGGGCTGAGGTGGTTGCGAGGTTGACGCAGGATCGAGACCGGTTCGATGCGGCGACACTCATCGGAAAAGGCAAGGTCGATGAGTTAGCCTACCTCGTCAAGCAAAAGAATATCCCGCTCATCATCTTTGACGACGACCTCTCCGCTGTCCAGGTCAGAAACCTCGAAAAAGCCCTCGAATGCAAAGTGCTGGACAGGAGCGGGTTGATTCTGGATATTTTCGTTTCGCGGGCGAAGAGCAACGAGGCAAAGACGCAGGTGGAGCTGGCACAACTCCAGTATTTACTCCCCCGACTGACCCGTCAGTGGACGCACCTTTCAAAGCAATACGGCGGCATCGGCACCAAGGGACCGGGCGAGACACAGATCGAAACCGATCGACGCATGATCAAGACCCGCATCGGCCACCTGAAAGAAAAGCTGGAACGGATCGGCAGGCAACGCGTCACGCAGCGGCAGGGAAGAAACAGGCATGCGCGCGGGGCTCTTGTCGGCTATACGAACGTCGGAAAGTCAACACTGCTGAATTTACTTTCGGGCTCAGACGTGTTTGTTGAGAACCGATTGTTTGCCACTCTTGACCCGACGACTCGTCTGGTGGGCTTGACCCCGGGACTTGACATTCTTGTCACAGACACTGTGGGCTTCATTCGAAAACTCCCTCATCATCTGGTGGCATCTTTCAAGAGCACGCTGGAAGAAATCACCGAAGCGGATTTTCTCCTTCATGTCGTCGATGTGTCCAATCCATTGATCAACGAGCACATCAATGTTGTGCGGGAGACTCTCGAGGAAATCGGGGTAAAAGAAAAACCGACGCTGATCGTGTTCAACAAAGTAGACCGGCTCGCCGATCGCAGCGTTATTCAGTCCTTATCCAAGGATCATAAGAACGCGGTGTTTATCTCAGCTTCGAGAGGAATGAACATCCTCGGCTTGAAAGAAAGCGTCGTGAAATTGTTGAACGATGAATTTGTCGAAAGCCAGATCACCGTCTCACAGGCGGACCAGAAGCTGATTTCCCATTTGTATGAGATCGGGGAGGTACTGGAGGTTTCGTACGAGGAGAACTCTGTCTTGATGAGAATTCGAATCCCGAAGAAAGATTCGCTGCGGATACAACGCCTTGTTCAACAGACCAAAACACCGTCGACGGGCTCGTAAAAAAATCAGATTGAATCTGAGGCTTTGGTGGAATCGCGTCGACCGTTCATCTCTCTGGCGATTTGATGACAGTTTCTCCTTTGAAACTCATCTGAACTTCTTCAGCATCCTTCCTTGTTCCGACGATATCACCCCAATGCATGGGAATGAGCGTCTGCGGTTTGAACACGTTTGCCGCCTCGGCGGCTTCTTTCCCACTCATGGTGTACGTGCCGCCACACGGCAGGAGGGCGAAATCCGTGACGACGGTCCGCATTTCCGGGGTGAAATCCGTGTCTCCGCTGTGGTAGATTTTCTGCCCCGTTGAAAGCGTAATCAGGTACCCTACCCAATTGTTCTGCTTTGGATGGAATTGCTTCCCGAGGTTGTACGCATGCACTGTTTTCATTCGTAAATCGCCAAGATTGTACGACTGACCGGGAACGACTGAAATAACATTGCCTTCCAGTTGATATCCGACGTCCTTCGGCGCAAAAAAGGCCGTGCTTTCTTTCCTGATTTTTGCGATATCCTCGGGTGAAAAATGATCGTAGTGAGCGTGGGTGATGAAAATGACATCTGCTTTAGGAGTGTTGGCAGGAAGTTTCCATGGATCGATGTAGATTTGTGTCGCCCCATCCTCAATCCGGAACGAGGCATGGCCCAACCAATGGACGTGCTGAGGATTCATATCTCCTCCATTCTTCGTTTTATTTCTTTTTCAAGTTGACCAGTCTTATAAGTCGTTAAAACGACTACCGATGCTGGGTTTTTGTTTCACATACCCACGACTTACCTGTCCGCCGGAGCGAAGCGTAGGCGGAAGTCGTGGGTATGACAACATATAAGTTGAAATCTAAACCGTTTTAACGGTTTCCACGAAACAAAAGCGGTCAACTTGACTTCTTTTCTTTCTTTAGCTTCTCCTTGGCTTTTGCGTAGCCCGGCTTCAGGATGTCATAAATGATGGCAATGCGTTGCTTGTACGGAATGAACGCGCTCTTCATCGCATTGATTGTCAGTTTTTCGAGATCTTCGACTTTCAGCCCAAACGCCTCTGCGGCCGTGTGGTACTCATCGGTGAGAGTGATGTTGCTCATGAGCCGGTCATCCGTGTTGAGACTGAGCCGGAATTTGTAGCGATAGAAAAGAGCAAACGGATGATTCTCGATATTCTTCACAGCACCCGTATGCACATTGCTCGTCAGGCAGATTTCCAGCGGAATGCGTTTGTCCAGGACATACTGGGCCAGCGTTCCCATGCTCAGAAGCTCTCCGTCCTTGACGCGCATGTCTTCGATAAGTCTCGTCGCGTGGCCGATTCTGTGTGCCCCGCACCATTGGATCGCCTGCCAGATGGATTCCTTGCCGAACGCTTCACCTGCGTGAACGGTGATGTTAAAGTTCTCCCGCTGAATGTAATGAAACGCATCGATGTGTTTTTTGGGCGGGAACCCTCCCTCCTCGCCTGCGAGGTCGAAGCCCACAACACCTTGTTTCCTGAGGTCCACAGCAAGCTCGGCGATCTCCTGTGAGAGTGAAGGATCCATATTCCTCATCGCGCACAGAATGAGTCCGTAATGAACTCCGAAGTCTTTTTTGCCCTGCTCCAATCCCTTGAGCACCGACTTCGCAATGGTTTCAAGATGAAGACCTTTGGAAGTGTGAAAGACCGGAGCAAAACGCGTTTCCACATACACGACGCCATCCCGCTTCATGTCCGCAATCATCTCATACGCAACGCGCTCCAGTGACTCCTCGGTCTGCATGACGCCGCACGTGTGTTCGAACCCCTCCAGAAAGAGCGGCAGGCTGCCTCGCGTCGCCCCTCGGTGAAACCATTTGGCCAATTCGTCCGGATCCTGCGTGGGAAGTTTTTTGTATTTCGATTCCTTTGCCAACTCAATGACTGTCTGAGGCCTGAGCCCTCCATCCAGATGGTCATGCAGAAGCACTTTTGGCAGAGTCCGCAAGTATTCTTTTTTGAGCTTCATGTCGTTGTCCTGTGAATCACTGTTTGACCTCGCTAGGATACATCCATCGATCCATCAATCCAATGTTCCAATTTCTTTCTCTACTGCTTTCAGGATGCTTCCGTTTTGTACAAGTTTCAAGGCTTTCTGAATATCCACGTGCAGAACCCGGTCATCATCGAGATGAGGAACGAGTTTTCGAAAAGTGCGGAATGCTGACTCAATTCCGGCCCCGGATTTCATCGCGTGGTCTGAATTGAACCGGCGGGCAAATTCAAGTCCCTGGCATGAACAGAGTAGTTCGATGGCCAATACTGTTTGAACGTTGTGCAGGACTCTCCAGGCTTTCTGTGCGCTGATGGATCCCATGCTGTTGTGGTCTTCCTGGTTTGCCGATGTTGGAATCGAATCGACGCTCGCAGGATGGCACAATACTTTGTTCTCCGACACAAGGGAAGCGGCAGTGTACTGAGCAATCATCAGACCAGAATTCAGACCTTCCTTTGTCGTGAGGAATCTCGGGAGTCCGCTCAAAGAGCCGTTGACCAGTCGCTCAACCCGGCGCTCGGATATGTTCGCTAGTTCTGCCAGTGCAATGGCCAGAAAATCCATCGCGAGCGCCATCGGCTGGCCATGAAAGTTGCCGCCTTCGAGATGAACCCGGTCCTTCGGGAAAATAAGCGGGTTGTCGTTTGCCGAGTTGATTTCAATTGACACTTTCTCATACACATAGTCAATGGCGTCCCGTGAAGCCCCGTGGACCTGCGGAATACATCGAAGAGAATACGCATCCTGCACTCTCG
>JANOGR010000249.1:0-9237 GCA_031406095.1 Ignavibacteriales bacterium | reverse complement strand
AACAAGGATCGCTCCTGAGCAACCAGCGACGCGGAACTGATCAAGAGTAGGTGTAAAAACTTCATGAGTTCTCCCTTTGAGGATGCGTGGATTTTTGAGAGTTGGTTGAAAATCTAAGCAAGAAGAAAGACGATCAGTTCTGCATACATTGTGGCAACACAAAAATTTTCTGAATTGGACTTGTGATCAACCGATTTCCGAACTCGATTCTCAATCCGCAGGCGGCAATCAGGTCGATCTTGATTGCGCTGCCGCCCCACGTGCAGCCGGAGATTCGCAATTGAGCGGAACCGAGGCCTTTCTTGTCAAACCAGCCGCCGGAGACTTCGTACAAACCACCACCTAAGGAGCGAATCCGGTACAACGACTTGACTGTTTTGACGAAGACCCAGTCGCCCGAAACGAGACTCGATTTTCGGACCTCCTGCAGGTGGTCGGCGGAAAGGATAATACTGGCAAGGGTAAGGCCAATCCTGCCATCGCCGGACATATCGAGATTCCTGTCATTGGAAATTGTTGTTCCGGTCATCTCAAGGCTTTTTCGCAATAGTGGAATCTATGAACTCTGAGAAGGTAACTGCGTAGAGATCACGGTTTCTTTTCCACGCCCAGTGAACCAATCGACCGAATGAATGGCTGGGATCAAAACTGCTTTTAATATCGCGCATCACTCCATCCCACAACGGTTGGTCAAGGACGCCCATGAGGTATTGATAGTGGGAGGCTGACCAATTTGAGAACAAGGAGCGCACGTAACTCTCGGCTATCCTCTGCTCAATGAGCGGGGCTTTGGACGGGTCGTCGAATTCTTCCACCTTCAGCAACGCTTCCTGAATATCCCGATTCGCAACAGCAGTATTCCATTGGACCCAGCTCTGTCCCAACTGTTGTACCGCAGCAGCCCTCGTTGCCTCTGAATTCTGCCGGATTTGGATCCCCACAAAAATAAGCGACCCTATCACGCCTATTGCACCGAGTGCCTCAACGAAGCCCTTTCGGCCGAAGAGTGTATTCCTGATCATCTCGCTCTTCCTGCGCTCATGCCTGACGTTTTCGCCTTGAGATCCTCGAACCACTCAAGCACGACCGTCAAGTCAGATTGTCCTATGGTCTGCGTTCGAAAAATCGAAATGACGAATTGCTGACCATTTGGCGTAATGTCGGTGGCAAAACTGTTAGGGGGGAGGGTGGCAATCAGTCGCTCTGCGGAATAATCGAACGGTGCTGTTCCGGTTATCTGGACAGCCATGATCGTACCACCGGCTCTCCGACGTCTGTTTTGGGCGCTACTCGTCATGAAACACAATTCCTTCCCGTCACGAGTCCAAAAGGGAACGGCACCACCTCCGGAAGAGATCTGGAACTTTCCCTCTCGCCGTGGATAGGGAACGACATAAATCTCATCGTTTCCCGATTCATTCGAGCTGTAGGCCAGCCAACGTCCATCCGGAGAGAATCTTGGAGTTGCTTCGTTTGCGGCAGAACTGAGGAAGGGCTTGGGCGTTCGGTCCCCATCGAGTGGGAGTATCCAAATATCTCCGTTCTGGACAAACGCAACGGCTTTGCCATCCGGCGCATAGGATGATATCTCCGAAACACTCAGTCCGTTTGTAAGCCTCTCTTCAGCACCGCTTCCGTCCCATG
Organism: Ignavibacteriales bacterium; assembly: GCA_031406095.1. GTDB lineage: Bacteria > Bacteroidota > Ignavibacteria > UBA10030 > UBA10030 > JANOGR01. The sequence continues at coordinate 7,593 of JANOGR010000249.1, read as the reverse complement.
GTTTTCTGAATATGTCCACGACCGTACCTCTCTCAGCGGCATACACGACATGCTTGCCGTCCGGCGACCAGATCGGGAAACTCGAGTTCCCACCGCCGAAGGTAAACCTTGTAAGGGTCTTGCGGAGAATGTGGTAGACCCAAATGTCATCGTTCGCCGCTTGGATCGTTGTCGCCAACTTTTGACCGTCGGGTGAGAGCGAAGCTGTGAAAAAAGCGTTCGCACTATCGAGCAACGGGCGAACGATGCCACGCCGGTCGAACCATGAGAGCTGAACAATGCCGAATGTGGCAGGGTCTGCCGGAGAAAACACAAGTGCGCCCGTCGAACTAAACGCCACATATGCGTCGCCGGAAGCCGAATTCAACCATCCCCCTTTTTCAACAACCACCGGTTGACCCTGTACGGTGAGAGACGAAGCGTCCATAGGCACGGCAAGGATGGATCCTGCTCGCACATACAAGAGATGCCCCGTTGGAACATATTTCCCGAAGGTTCCGCCCCGCACGAGAACTTTCCTCTCACCCGAGTCAAGCCGTTGTGCAACAATGATAGCATCATTGAACGTGGAGATACTGTTCTGTTTGACAGTAAAAATAATGGTATTCTTGTCCGGTAGGAGCTGAGGAAACCTGTGACTAATCTCTCCCTTTGCTGAATCGAGCTTCGTGACGGGCTCCGGCTCTCCGCCGTTCGATGAAACCCGAAAGATTCCTCTATTCACATGTCCGAAGAGGATCGAATGGTCATTCTCCCAGGTTATTCCCCGCGAGATACCCTCAATATTACAAAGTTTCTGCGATGCGCCGCCGGAGACCGGGATCTTCATCAGAGTTCCCCCGACTTCGTAGGCAAGCCACTGGCCGTCTGGAGAAAAGGAAGGATACAACGCACCATTGGTACCGGGGAGCGGCTTCACCGCCAACTCGTCCATTCGCCTGAGAAAAATCTGCGAACTCACTCCAGAGCCGCCGGAAAAGGCGAGCATTTTTCCATCCGCAGAAATGTCGAGGGAAGAGGTCGTAAGAACAAGAGAGTACTCAGGGAGGTCGATGGAAAATCGCATGACGGGGCGGGACAACGTTTCCGATCTCCACGGTCTCCACAACAAAAGAACCACGGCTACAAACAAAACACCAGTGGTCACCGGCCAGAGAAACTTCTGGTATGGTCGGAACGAACCCAAATTCTGCGCTGCCTGGCCCGATGACACAGCATCGAATGTTCGTGCCGGCATCGTTCGCGAAAGCCGGGATTTGCTCGACTCCCGCTTGTGCCGCTTCAGATCGATGGCGACTTGCTTCGCAGATTGCGTTCGCTCGTTCGGATCTTTTTCGAGGCACTCCATCACAATCGCATCGAGCTCAGGGGAAATGTCCGGCTTGATGGACGACATGGGAGGAGAGTCGACATTCACGATCTCGTAGGAGATAGCCGTTTCATGAATTCCCTTGAACGGAGGATGACCGGAGAGCATCTCATAGAGTAAAACTCCGAGAGAAAAGATGTCAGACCGGTGGTCCGTTTCCTGTCCCTGGACCTGTTCAGGCGACATATAACCTGCTGTACCAATCGTGCTACCTTCTTTTGTAAGTCTTGATGCTCCTCTAAGCTTCGCCAGACCGAAATCCATGACTTGCACGCGTCCATCCTTGCGGATCATGATATTCTCGGGCTTGATGTCCCGGTGGACGATTCCTTTCTCGTGCGCAGCGGCCAAGCCGTTAGAAATCTGGATACCGATATCCAAGGCTTGCTTCATGGAGAGAGAAGACTTTTTCTCCTGGAGTGTTTCTCCATCGACGAACTCCATGACGATAAAGTGCTTTCCATCGGCTTCCTCGATCCCATGAATGGTGCAAATGTTGGGATGATTGAGTGAAGCTGCTGCCTGCGCTTCCTGCATGAAGCGGGCGGCGTCAGATTCGGACTTTGAGATATGTTCGGGGAGGAATTTGAGCGCAACGCTGCGGTTGAGTTTCGTGTCCTGGGCTTTATAGACAACGCCCATCCCCCCTTCGCCCAACTTCTCGAGAATCTTGTAATGGGATATGGTTTGTCCGATCATTCTTTTCTCCTGTAGGGACGTTCAATTGAACGTCCCTACCAAGTACTATTTCTTCTTTATCTCCGCCGTCCAATTTATCACAAGCGTAACCGGTGAAGAGCTTTCTTCACTCCCCGGCGACGCGACGAGAAAACGCTGCCCGTCTCCCGTCACGTCATAGATATCTCTTCCCCCGCCGCCGAAGGGACGAATCTGAAATAACGGCCGGACAGAACCCACATCAACTGTGACGGAGCCGAGCTTAATCTCTGCCGCCATGATCTTGTCGTCCAATCCCAGATAGAAAAGCTCTTTTCCGTCACGGCGCCACCGGGGATGCGTTCCGCCGTTTGTCGAAACCTGCCACTTGCCTCCGGGACCCGGGAACGGGCGAATGTAGACTTCCCACCTCCCCGACTCGTCGGAATTATAGGCAATCCAGCGGCCGTCAGGAGAAAACGTTGCGCGAGCCTCGTTGAACTCTGTTTGCAAAAAGAGAAAAGGCTTGCGCTCTCCTTTCATGGGCAGAATCCAAATATCATTTTTGGTTTTCGGGTCGCTGGCATGGTAGGCAAGAAATTTTCCATCGCGAGACCAATCACTCGGGAATTTCTGGAGATTTGACTCGAGCAGCAGGTCTTCGCTTCCTGCTCCGCTTGACGCTCGTTGAAACAAATCGAGACGCTTCTTTCGGTCCGAAGCAAAGACAATCGTGCTGCCATCCGGTGACCAGATCGGCCATCGTTCGATTGCTGGGTCAAACGTAAACCGTGTCCACACTGCCCGACTTATTTCGTAGAGCCAAATGTCGGTGTTTCTACTTTTTGCATCGAACTGAGAAATCGCTATCCTCTTTCCATCAGGCGAGAGACGAAGGTCATGATAAACCGATGACTGGGTGATGGCGCCTATCTGCTTGCCTATTTTGTCATACCAGAAAAGCTTTATTCCAGTCGAACTCGTTCCTGTCTGATATGCCAGAATCCCGTTCTCTGAAACTGAGAAAGAGGTCTTGCTCGTAAAGGATTCGAAATATACGCGCTCAGCAATCGGGAATGCGTCGCCCGTCGTTTCCAGACCCTTTGCGTCGAACGGCTGGGCCATCAGCGTCTGTTCCCGCGCGAACACAAGATGCCCGTTGGCATACCCAGCGCTTGAGCCTGAATTGGCGAGAACTCGTGGAGCGAAGGTTGAATCTAACGAACCTAAAAAGATGGCGTCCCCTTCGCCAACGCCGCCCTGCGATGTCCGCGAAGCGTACAAAAAATGCTCGCCGTCCGGTAAAAAGTATGGCCAACGATGGCTCGTCTGATTGCGGCTTGAATCGAGTTTCGTAACGGTTACAGGCAATCCGCCGGCGGCAGAAACGCGAGAAAGTGGAAAAATACCACCCGATGGACAAAAAACGATCGTCCCTTTATCGTTCCACGTTCCGCCGCGACCATTAACCGCGTCGCATAGAGTCTGAGGAGGGCCGCCTGAGGCTTCGATCTTCTTAAGTTTTCCCCCGGCAAAGAATCCGATGAAACGACTGTCGGGAGACCAGAAGGGGAATGAAGCGTCTTCGGTGCCGTTGAGAGCCTGGCCTGTGAGGGCATTGAGAGGCCTCACCCACAAGAGCGTTTTCGCCGCCGAGTCTCTCGCTACGAATGCGAGCAGGCGTCCGTCTGGCGATAGTGCAATGTGTCCGCCAAATGAAGTGCTAAAATTTGTTTTCTCAGGTGGCGGAATGATCGCCCGGTACGTCCGGTTGTCCGGAGGTGTCTCAGTAAAATGGAAAACAGCCAACGCGATGAGAGCTAGGAGCGCTCCTCCCAAGGCCAGCCGTTCCGGTGAGATCAGTTTTCTTGTTGGCAAACTCTCACTGGGCTGGAATTCTCCTGAGGATTGGATGGGCGAGATTGCAGAAGGCCGGTAAGCTTCGCGGGTCACCGACACACGGCTGACACGAGCCTTGCTGGTTTCTCTCTTAAACCTGCGCAACTCTTTGGCAACCTCTGCGACCGATTGATAGCGTTCGGCCGGCTCCTTTGCGAGACATTCCAGAATAATCGCATCCAGCTGCGGGTCAACATCGGGCTTCACCGAGGAAATGGGAATAGCGTCAACGTTGACAATCTCGTAGGTAATCGCGGTTTCGTGGACGCCTCTGAACGGCGACTGGCCCGCAAAAAGTTCATACAGGATCACTCCCAGAGAGAAAACGTCTGTGCGGTGGTCCGAGTCCTGTCCCTGCACCTGCTCCGGCGACATGTAGCCGACCGTGCCGACGGTACTGCCTTCCTTCGTCAACCTCGAAGCCCCCCGCAGTTTCGCCAGGCCGAAGTCCATGATCTGCACGATGCCGTCCTTGCGAATCATGATGTTCTCGGGCTTAATGTCGCGATGCACGACGCCTTTTTCATGAGCGGCCGCCAGCCCGTCGGCTAATTGTATTCCGATGTCAATCGCCTGTTTCACGGAGAAGTTTTGTTTTTTCTCCCTCAGTGTTTGACCGTCCACCAGCTCCATAGCGATGAACGCCTGGCCTTCGTGCTCTTCGATCCCGTAGATCGTGCAAATGTTGGGATGGCTGAGCGCTGCGGCCGCCTGCGCCTCCTGAAGAAAGCGGGCTTTATCCTGCTCGGATGTGGAGAGATGAGAGGGAAGGAATTTCAGGGCGACGGCACGGTTGAGCTTAGTGTCCTGGGCTTTGTAGACTACACCCATCCCCCCTTCGCCCAACTTCTCGATAATCTTATAATGCGAAATCGTTGTACCGATCATAGTTTTGCCATCACGTTAGGAAATGGGCTTCGGTGGACAGGTCCGCCCTCGTCGAGTTTTTCGAGTATTTTGTAATGAGAAACGGTTTGTCCAATCATGGTTTCTAGCTCCAGACACACATACTGTCACTCCCGCATGCTTTAAGCGGGAGTCCAGAACGAGGCTTCAATTTCTGGATGCCCGCTGATCCGCCATAAAAACGGCGGACGCAAAAAACGTCGAAATCCGCGGGTTTGACAAAAAAATGGGAAAGAGTTTGTCCGATCATTGTGATGCCTCACCGCAACGCAGCAAGCCGATCCTTCGCGTCCACATACTGGGGAATGTCCTTGTCTGCATTTCTCCAGAGACGCAGGAAGGTTTCATAGCTCTTTATCGCTTTCGCCCGCTCATTAGTACGTTCATAAATTGTACCTTCTAGGTAATAACTCAAAGGATACATATCAACGAATTCTGAGTAGTTTCCCCCGCTTTCGAAAACAGAATAGTTTGTTCGGAGATCGCTGAGTGAAGAGATCGCGGCCGAATACTGCCCCGTGGATGTATACACCCGGGCTGTCTGGTACTGGATGAACGGTGTTGGATGTGCTATCTTTGTGAAGTGTTCCAAGGCAGTCCCGTAGTTGCCTGACTTCATGGCTTCAGAACCGTCGATCGTGACTATGAAATTGGAGGAGATGACCCGCAATCTGGCATTGACAACGTTTCGTGCTTTCTGATATTCGCCGGAATGGAGGTGGTACAAGTATCTGAAAATGGCATAGGTCTGCGCACCTGCATCTTCGAATTGAAGCGCCCGTTCGTAATCACTTCGCCCGCCGGTTATATCCCGAAGATACACCACCTTCATCCCGGCACGAAGCATCAAACTTGTACCAGTGTGCCGCCTGCCCAATGTCGGAGGTTCCAGCTTCAACATGGCATCGACTATCGCGACGGCTTTCCGGTATTCTCCACGGCTGGTGGTGAGGTCGACGAGGCCGTAATAACCTTCCAACCTTTCATCAAAGGTCCGATCACGATCGATGAGTCGGTTATACTGTCCCCGGGCGGCTTCAGGTGACTGAGCGAGGACGTGAATATCGCCCAATTGCCTCTTGAGAAATGCATTTCCCGGGAATTTTTCGATGCCGACCCTGCATATCTGCAACGCACTGTCATATTGTGAATGCTGTGTGTATGCATCGGCGAGCAACGAGTATGACGTGTATGACGGAACATGTTTTACATACTGTTCTGCGGTACGCTTCAGTTCCTCGACTAACCGTGATCTGGAAAGTGTCCAATAGAGGTGCTGATGCGCTCGCTCATTCAAGGGGTCCATCGAGAGAACCTTCCGAAGAGTTGTCTTTGCCGTTTCGAAGTCACCTTGATGGAATGTATAGTCGCCGAGCAGATAGTTTGTCTCCTTATCGTCCGGATAGAGGATAAGTAATTCTTTCAGGAGTGTGATGGCAGGATTGGCTTCCTCTCGTACGAGAGCATCCTGAACGCGAATAAGATATCGTTCCTTTTCCGGCACTCTATCCTGAAGCCTCAATGCCCGTGCAATTGCGGCTTCCTGCCCCGGACTGCTATTCCAGGCAAGCGCGTAGGCAAGACGATACCATGCAAGGCCAAAGCTGGAATCGATAATGGTTGCTTTTCTGAAATGCTCAGCCGCTTCTTCGAATCTGAGTTTGTTGACGAGCTCTTCCCCGCTGAAATATTCTTGATACGCCTCCATGTTTGGCGTTGTCAGTTCCGCCACTTTCTGGGTATTCGCGTCTACATCGGCTTTTCGTTCTTTCAGTCCGAGCCTCGTCTGTTCCGCGAGTTTGTCGATAATTCCGGGAATACTCGACTTTCCTTCGGCTTGCTCTTTCACCGTCAGGATGTATTCGTTCTTCTCGGGGTCGAGAACTTTCATGTCGATGATATACAATTCGTCAAACTTGCTGATGGAGGCCACGACCAGCGCTTTCACATTTGCCTGGCGCGATATTTCTCTTCCGAGGGACTCGTCAATCCGGTCGACATTCCCCTTTCCCATGACTCTGAGAATATCGAACATCCTGGAACGCGTGAGTACGGACAAGCGTCTCGATTGCTCCAACGAGGTGATAAGCATCCCCGAGAGGCCATCCAGCTGCTCTTCCTTGGTCTGATTGATGAAGTCGGCAACAGCAACAGGGACACGCTCCCCCGCTTCCTCTTTTGCATTGAAGAACATAAAGTAGCCAATGAGCCCGGCTGCGACAAGCACAAGCGGACCAAGCCACACCAGCATCTTCCGGCTCGCCATGGTGGGGATCTTGAAGGTGACCGTCGTTGTTCTCGGTGCTTTGTCCTGCGGCACAAATTCTTTTTGGACTGTGCTTGCGGAGCTCTCAGGCTCTGTCGGAGCAGAAGGTTCGACAACATGCATCGATTTCCGTGAGACCTTTGAAGTTTCTTTTTTCAGCCTCCTGAGGTCGATATCCATGTCGCTCACTTGCTGGTAGCGGTCAACAGGGTCTTTCTCAAGCGCCCGATTCAAAATGTGGATGAGCTCGGGCGACGCCTGTGGAAGATACTTATTGATCGGGTCGGGGTCTTCGTTCAGAATCGAATACATCATGGCAGCTTCATGTTCGCCGCGGAACGGAAGCCTGCCGGAGAGCATCTCGAACAGGAGCACACCGAACGAGAAAATGTCGCTTCGACTGTCAACTTCGCCCCCATGAACTTGCTCGGGAGCCATGTACGCCAGAGTCCCAACCGTGCTGGAGGTGCGGGTGAGCTTGAGCGAACCCTTCAGC
>JANOGR010000242.1:0-7840 GCA_031406095.1 Ignavibacteriales bacterium | reverse complement strand
CTCGTGGAAGGTGATTCCATCGAGCCCCAGTCGCTGCACGGCGTCCTTGAAGCGCTCGCTGCCGACCAGCACGGTGGCGAAGCTGCCCAGGCGGAACACATCGGTGTGTGCAGGCAGCGAGGCCGCATCAAGGACACCGTCCGAACTTCAGGTGGAACTCTCACCATTGGCAATATCCCTCTTACCAAACAAGCCGAAAAAGTCCTTAAGATTACGTACCTGGAAGCAAAGCTCTACAAGTCGGATGTTATTGGAACTGAGCATCTTTTGCTCTCATTACTCCGTGACGATGACAATATCGCTGCGCAAATACTGCACCAATTCAACGTGCATTACGACGTCGTTCGAAACGAACTCGACAACATCATTTCTGGAAAACCTTCAACTCCGCCTGCAGCCGGTCACGCCGCCGGGGAAAAGAAGCAGGATCGCTCGAAAACTCCTGTTCTTGACAATTTTGGCCGGGATTTGACCAAGCTCGCTGCTGAGGATAAACTCGATCCCGTCGTAGGCCGGGAAAAGGAGATCGAGCGCGTTGCCCAGGTTCTCAGCCGAAGGAAGAAGAATAACCCTGTCTTGATTGGCGAGCCTGGCGTCGGAAAGTCAGCCATAGCCGAAGGCCTGGCTCTTCGTATTGTCCAAAAGAAGGTTTCGCGGGTTCTTCATGATAAGCGGGTTGTAACTCTGGATTTGGCAGCTCTTGTTGCGGGAACGAAATACCGGGGCCAATTCGAAGAACGCATGAAGGCCGTGATGAATGAGCTTGAAAAAGCCAAGGATGTCATTCTGTTCATTGATGAGCTCCATACCATCGTTGGCGCCGGCGGTGCAAGCGGTTCCCTCGATGCCTCGAACATGTTCAAGCCCGCCCTGGCGCGTGGCGACCTTCAGTGCATCGGCGCTACGACACTCGACGAATACAGGCAATACATTGAAAAAGACGGAGCTCTCGACCGTCGCTTCCAAAAGATCATGGTGGACCCGACCACGGTGGACGAAACAATACAGATCCTTCAGAATATCAAACATAAATACGAGGAGCACCACGGCGTCCGTTACACCAACGAGGCCATCGATTCCGCCGTTCGTCTGAGTGACCGCTACATCACGGACCGATACCTGCCGGACAAGGCGATTGATGTCATGGATGAAGGAGGATCGAGGGTCCACCTGGCCAACATAAAAGTCCCGAAAGAGGTGCTTCAGCTCGAGGAAGAGGTCGAAAAAATTCGTCTGTCGAAGAATCAGGTTGTCAAGAACCAGAATTTTGAAGAAGCAGCTCGTCTGCGTGACCTTGAGAAAAAGCTCCTGAGCGACCTTGAGATAGCCAAACGTGAGTGGGAATTGAAGTCTCACGACACCGTTTACGAAGTCGGCGAAGAGGATTGCGCGGCGGTCGTTTCCATGATGACCAGCATCCCGGTCCAGAAGGTCGCCCAGAGCGAGTCGGAAAAATTGTTGAAAATGGATGAAGCGCTGAGGGCAATTGTCGTGGGCCAGGATGAGCCCATTGGAAAGCTCACGAAGGCAATTCGAAGAGCAAGGGCAGGCTTAAAAGACCCAAAACGGCCTATCGGATCCTTCATCTTCCTGGGTCCGACCGGTGTCGGAAAAACAGAGATGGCAAAAGCGCTTGCCCGCTACCTTTTCGATACGGAAGAAGCCCTTATTCGCATCGATATGAGCGAATACATGGAGAAATTCTCAGTGTCCAGACTGGTTGGAGCGCCTCCAGGTTATGTAGGTTATGAAGAGGGAGGCCAACTAACTGAGAAAGTGCGACGAAAACCGTATTCAGTGGTGTTGTTGGATGAAATCGAAAAAGCCCATCCGGATGTCTTCAATATCCTTTTGCAGGTGCTGGATGACGGTATTCTGACGGATAGCCTTGGCCGGCGCGTTGATTTCAAGAACACGATTCTCATTATGACCTCCAATATCGGCTCACGTGATATCAAAGTCACAGGCGGTCTCGGATTCGGCACCGGTTCAACGAAAGACAAATACGAAACCATGAAGGGAAACATTGAGGATGCTTTGAAACGGGTCTTCAACCCCGAGTTCCTCAACCGTGTTGACGAGGCAATTGTTTTCCACAACCTCGAACGGCAGCACATTTTCCAGATCATCGACATTGCGGCAAAGGAACTGTTCAAGCGCATGAATTCCTTGGGAATTTCGATCGAAATTTCCAAGGGTGCGAAGGCGTTCCTGGCGGACAAAGGCTATGACCCTGCATTCGGCGCCCGGCCGTTGCGTCGCGCCGTCCAGAAATACGTCGAAGACCAGCTCGCTGAGGAAATCCTGAAAGGGACCTTCGCGCAAGGGAGCAAAGTGAAGGTGAGATTCAACAAGAAGAAAGATGACCTTGAATTCACCGACTCGACCAAGGACGAAGGCGATGAGCTTGAGGAGAAGGACCAGGAAGTCGCTGATTTGAACTGATCGAAAGGACCCGAAGTTTGGCAACAGAATCCCCCGAATAAATCGGGGGATTTTTATTTCTATGAGAAAACCACCCGCAACACACCTGTTTCATTATATTCTCTTCCACAAGCCTTACGGCGTCCTCCCACAGTTTTCGAAAGAAGGCGACCACAAGACGTTGCGCGATTTCGGGCCGTTTCCAAAAGACGTTTATGCCGCCGGAAGACTCGATGCAGACAGCGAAGGCTTGCTTTTTCTGACAAACGATGCCGGGCTGAATCACCGTCTCACCGACCCGAGATTCGGACACCCGCGGACGTATCTTGTTCAGGTGGAGGGGCTCCCCACGGAACGTTCGCTCGATGAACTCAGAAAAGGCGTTGCGGTTCAGGGAAAAAAAACCAGGCCGGCAGAGATACGCCTGTTGGAGCAGGAGCCTTCGGTGCCGCCGAGGCCGGTTCCGATTCGGTTCCGGAAAACCGTGCCCACATGCTGGCTCGAAATCACATTGCGAGAAGGACGAAACAGACAAGTCCGGAGGATGACAGCGGCGGCGGGGTTCCCGACCTTGAGGCTGGTGAGAATCAGAATCGGGTTGCTGGAACTCGGACTGCTTGAGCCGGGCGAACACAGAAATCTGACCGGCGAAGAAGTGCGAAAACTGAAAGCGGCCTTGTAGTCCGGTCGCGAATTAGACCGACACGTGTTTCTGTTTTACAGCTTCTCCAAAATGTAATTCGTGATCATGTCGAAAAGATGGACGCGCGTGTTCCCGCCTGAAATCCCGTGGTTCTTGTTGACGTAGTACATCGTTTCAAACTGTTTTCCAGCCTTCTGGAGCGCATCGACAAACTGCACCGTATTCTGCCAATGCACGTTGTCGTCTGTCGTCCCATGAACGATGAGAAGGTTGCCTTTGAGTTTTGACGCGTGAGTCACAGGAGCGCTTTCCTTGTATCCCTCTTCGTTGTCCTTCGGTCGTTGCATGTATCGCTCCGTGTAGATCGTGTCGTAAAACTTCCAGTGCGTCACGGGGGCAACCGCTATAGCAGTCTTGAAATATTCCGCCCCTTGTAAAATCGTAAGCGATGACATGTAGCCGCCGTAACTCCATCCCCAAATTCCGATGCGGGTTTTGTCCACGTATGCTTGCGACCCGAAATACTTGGCTGCCTCGATCTGGTCGTTCACTTCCCATTTACCGAGATTCTTGTACGTGATCGACTTGAACTCTTTTCCCCTCGCTCCTGTCCCGCGCCCATCTACGCTCGCCACGATATACCCCTTTTGCGCAAGCATTTGATACCAGAGGAAATTGGTGCCGCCCCAGTTATTGGTCACCGTTTGAGAGCCCGGCCCACCGTAGACATACAGCAATACGGGATATTTTCTTGCAACGTCAAAGTCTGCTGGTTTGATCATCCATCCGTTGAGTTCGATGCCGTCGGTAGTTTTAAACGTGAAGAATTCCTGCTTGCTGAGCGTATACTCCTTCAAAGCGGGAATCTCGTTTTCCTCGACAACCCTGATTGTCTTCCCGTCAGAGGAACGGAGCGCAATCTTTGTCGGACTGCTCGCACTCGAAGAGTAGTCGAGGAAATGTGCCCCGCTCGGGGAAAGGGTTGTCCGGTGGCTGTATCCGTCCAGGGTGAGCTGCTGCATTCCCGAACCGTCCAATTTTACAGAGTGCAGCTGGTTTTCCAGTGGTGTTTTTGCAGCACCGTTGAAAAAAATCTGGTTGTTCTTTTCATCCATCAACGCGATGCCCGATACATCCCATCTTCCTTTCGTAATTTGCCGGATGAGTTTCCCGTTCATGTCAAACAAGTACACATGAGAGAATCCGTCTCTTTCTGAGATCCAGGCGAATTGGTCCCTGGTCTTCAGGAAATGGGCCTGGTATCGTTCTTCAATCCATGTTTTTTCCTCCTCCGTGAAGAAGACTGCGGTTTTCCCCGCTGCAGCGTCCCCAGCCATCAGTTCGACTCTGTTCTGTAGCCGATTCAGTCGTGTAAGAATCAGCGTATTCGGTTTGTGAGACCATTGCATCCGGGGTATATACATATCATCATCGGTCCCCAGGTCCATCCATACGGTCTTCTTCTTGTCGAGCGAGACAACTCCAACTTTCACGATGGAATTGGCGTCACCGGCCTTCGGGTACCTCATCGGCGTTGCGTCCGCCCGAATATCCATGAAATCCATAAGTTTGAACTCTGGAACCCTGTTCTCATCGAGCCGCCAGAAGGCGATCATTTTCCCGTCAGGCGACCATTGCCATCCGTCCGATATCCCGAACTCTTCCTCGTACACCCAGTCGAATTTCCCGTTGATGATGTGCTGCGAGCCATCCAAGGTCAGCTGGCTTTCCTGCCCGCTGGCCAGATCGATAACATAAATGTTATTTCCCCTTACGAGGCCAAGCCGTTTGCCGTCGGGCGATAGTTTCTGATTATATTGCGGCTCCGAAACATTGGTCAGGCGGCGAAATGTCTTTGACGCAACCTCATACAAAAAGAAATTGCCGCCGGGTGTCAGGCGGGACAAGTACTGCCTCTCCGGAGGGGCGGAAACAAACAGAATTTCTTTTTCATCCGGAGACCATTGATAGGTGGTGAACCGAAACGGGGGATCGCCCGCATTCAGAACAAGCGCCTTCGCTTCCGCCACCATCTCGCGTTTTCCGTCCAAAACGCTGTAGGACCAGACATTCACTGCGCGCGACGTTGTGTCGAGTTCCTGAAACGAAAATCGTTTCCCGTCCTTCATCCATCGGACACCTTGCAGCGATTTCCCGGAAAATTTGGCCGAACCCTGCACATCTTGAACCGTGAAGAGCTTTTGTTGCGGAAATGCTGTGAGGGTAACGACAAGACAAGAAATGATAAACACTGTTTTTCTCATGGATTCCTCCGAAATCAAAAGTTCAGATAGCGTTTGGGCGGAAAAAGGTAGAGAAAAGGGGTCTGAAATTCAACGGAACAAAAAAAGAAGCCCCGACATTCCACCACAGAACGTCGGGGCCAGGGAGGCTGTTACTGGACTCACCCGCCTTCTCCATAACGGGCGAGTCCGAATCTTCTAACAGCAACGTTTTCACATTTGTTCCCGATTCCCTCAGGATGCCTTTTTGGTGGAAGATGAGAGGATTTTTTTGTTACTTTTGTCCATCATTGTTGCTCCAAACCTGCATTTCGAACCAGAGGAGATCGCATGCCAGAAACGCTCACTATCGTAGATAACAGAACCGGAAAAAAATACGAAATCCCCATCGAGAACGGCACGATCAAAGCCATCGATTTACGGCAAATCAAGGCCAAAGATGACGAATTCGGCATGATGACCTACGACCCGGCTTTGATGAACACCGCATCGGTCAAGAGCAAGATTACATTCATCGACGGAGACAAGGGAATTCTGCGTTATCGAGGATATCCCATCGAACAGCTTGCCGAAAAATGCACCTCGTTTCTTGAGGTTGCTTGCTTGATTCTCTACGGCGACCTTCCCAACAGCAAACAGCTCGAAGAATGGCGGCAAAACGTGAAGCATCATACGTTCATCCATGAAAACCTCAAGAAGCTGATGGAGGGGTTCAGGTACGATGCTCATCCCATGGGGATGTTCATCAGCACCATTTCAGCTTTGTCGACTTTTTACCCTGAGTCCAAGAACATCATGGACCCCGAAAACCGGCAGAAACAGATTTTTCGCCTTGTGGGGAAGGTACCCACGATCGCTGCGTTTGCGTTCCGACATTCGAAAGGGATGCCTTACAACTACCCGGATAATGAGTTGACCTACGCAGGCAATTTTCTCAGTATGATGTTCAAGATCGGCGAAAAATACAAAGTGCATCCTGCGCTCGAACACGCACTGACCGTCCTGTTTATTCTCCATGCCGACCATGAACAAAACTGCAGTGCGAACGTGATGCGGAGCGTGGGAAGCTCACACGTCGACCCGTATTCAGCTTGCGCCGCAGCCGCAGCGGCTCTGTGGGGACCGTTACACGGCGGCGCCAACGAGGCCGTGCTCCAGATGCTGGACGAAATAGGCGCCAAGAGCAACATTCCGGCCTTCATCAAGTCTGTCAAGGATGGCAAAGGCAAGTTGATGGGCTTCGGGCACCGGGTTTACAAAAACTACGACCCCCGGGCAAAAGTCATCAAAAAACTTGCATATGAGGTCTTCGAAGTGACAGGAAAGAACCCAAAGCTCGACATGGCCCTTGAACTGGAAAGAATTGCCCTCGAGGATGAATACTTCGTGAAACGGAAGTTGTATCCGAATGTCGATTTCTATTCCGGATTGATTTACCAGGCGATGGGTTTCCCGATGGACTTCTTTCCTGTCCTCTTCGCCATCCCCCGCACAGCCGGGTGGCTTGCTCAGTGGCAGGAGCATATTCTGGACCCTGAACAGAAGATCTCCAGGCCGCGCCAGATATTCTTGGGCTCGCCGGAACGCAACTGGATTCCAATCGAAAAAAGATAGGTGGCAGGATCATAGGCGCCACTGAACCCTGCACGTCAACCGGAATCATTGTAATCCTGCCGCCGTAAACGGATGAACCAGCGATTTATTCTCATTCTCTCTGCAACAGGTGGCTCGGGCCATCTCCGCGCTGCGGAGGCGTTGGAACGGGCTGCACAGAATACCAACCTTCCGATTCGCGTAGAAAACTACGATTGTCTCGACTTCACTTCGAAAACGTTCAAAAAACTTTACGCGGAGTCGTATCTCTCCATGGTCAATAAGGCGCCCGACGTGTGGGGCTATCTTTACCAGCAATCCGAAAAGAAACCGTATTCGAAGAAAGGCCTGTTGAAGCTCTTCGACCACTTCAATTACCGTCGCTACCTTAAGACTCTCACAGACTTCCGCCCTGACGCAATCATCTGCACGCATTTTCTCCCGTTCATCTCTGTCTCGAACAAGGTTCACCACGCGGGACTGAAGGCGCCATTCTTTGCCGCCACAACGGACTTTGACGTGCATCAGTACTGGGTCGACAATATCGTCACGAGATACTACGTTTTTCACGAAGAGTCATCCTGGCAGCTTCACTCCAAAGGCGTTCCGGCGGAGAAAATTTTCGTTCGGGGAATCCCCTTAATGCCCGAATTCCAAACACGATCGAGCCGCGAAGAAGTAAGACAAAAATTGAATATCGACAGGGCGAGCTTCACTGTTCTTGCTCTTTCGGGAGGCTTTGGCGTCGGGAGAGTGGAGGATATCGCCCACCAGGCTGTTGAAACTATGAGTGAGTTTTCATCGCAACAATTCACTCTGCTGGTGGTCTGCGGAAGAAATGAAAAAGCAAAGCACCAGCTCGAGCGGATGAGCACTCCGCATCATGTGCATCTCCGTGTCTTCGGGTTTGTGGACAACATCTACGAGCTTATGGACG
>JANOGR010000241.1:0-13233 GCA_031406095.1 Ignavibacteriales bacterium | reverse complement strand
GCGGCAACGATGAGCACACTGAGTTCGGTTTACAATATGGTTTCGTCTATTCTTACCAGGGATATCTATCAGGGATGGTTCCGCCCAAACATGACAGACGTTGAGATGATGAAAGTCGGGCGTATCTTTTCTGTTGTTCTTGGCATCCTGGTTACCGCCCTTGCCGTCGTGTTCGTGAACACGCAGTTCGGCATTTTCAACCTGATGCAGGCGTTTTTCACGCTCCTGAACATCCCTGTCGTCGTTCCGACAGCATTCGGACTCATCTTCCGGCGTGTGCCAAAGTGGAGTGCCGTCGGTGCAATCACATGGGGTCTCATTGTCGGAATTACAGCTCGATATGTTCTCGGATGGGACATTGGGCCTCAAGTCTATCTTGCCTTTCTCATGACGTTCGGGATCTTTGCAACTTCTTACTGGACAGGCAGTCTCTACAAAACCAACAAAATACTCTTAGGAGCAATCAGTGTGGCGATTACAGTCGCAACCTGGTTTCTCTTTACGAACACGGTCGTTGGGGAAGGCAGCCAATTCACAATTCCTTTCGCCATCGGAAGTGCAGTCCTTCTCGGAGCAAGTCTTTTCGGTTTTGCCAAACTCTTTGCATCAGAGACTGAAGAGCAACGACGTGTTGTCATGGAGTTTTTTCAGAAACTCGATACGCCTGTTGACGTTGCGAAAGAAGTGTTCGGTGCCGGCAAGAAGCAAATCTCGACCTTCCCACTCGTCGGAGCAACAACGATTGTCATGGGGCTTCTCATGTGTCTTATCTTCTTTACGGAGATTCCCGGTGGAGGTGCCGCTATTCTTGGAATTATCATTGCCATCATGATTGTCTTTGGAGGACTGATGTGGTTCTTTGGAAAGAAATCGGAAATCCGAAGTGCAGCACAGTACGAGCAAAAGTTATCCTAATCAACAAGACGGAGATTCAACATGTTACATCTTCATGGAACTCGCGCTCTTATCACAGGCGGGTCAAGAGGACTTGGCCTTGCGGGCGCTGAGATGCTTGCCGAGGCAGGTTGCGATGTCGTCCTGAATCATTTTAACGACTCGGCCAAAGCTCAGAAAGAATGTGACCGACTCAAGACAGCGACGGGCCGGAAAACCTGGCACATTGATGCTGATGTTGGAGATTCTTCAATCGCACGGAAGATGGTGCAGCAGGCGTCCGATCTCCTCGGAGGGTTGGATATCGTTTTCAGCAATGCGGGAATCTGCTGGTTTACTCCGTTTCTGGAAATAGACGATGCCAATTGGCTACGACATATGGATACAAATTTGAACGCGGGATTTTACGTTGGACAAGCGGCGGCCAAAATCATGGTCAACGCCGGAAAAGGAGGGCGAATTCTCTTTACGACGAGCGTCAGTGCGTCCCGTTCGAATGCAACGCAAACACATTACTCTGCAACAAAAGGGGGTCTCCATATTCTTGCACTCGGAATGGCTATCGAGCTGGGTAAGTATGGAATCACCGTCAACTGCATCGCCCCGGGTTGGATGCATACGGATATCAACGATGCTCAGTCACGTGACGAAAAAACCGTAAAACCTTGGATTCAATCTCACGTCTCTGCCGGACGGCTCGGGAAACCTGACGACCTCAAAGGTGCAGTCCTCTTTCTTTCGAGCAAAGAGGCGGGATATGTCAACGGCGCAACACTTCATGTCGACGGAGGTTGGAGCGCACAGTTATGAAACCCTACAGACTCACAGCGCTAAAAATGGGAGAGACGAACGTTCCCTGTGCTGAGATATATTGGATGTCAAAACTGACAGGCTGGGAGCCCTTAACCTTTTGGGCGTTTCTTATTGAGAACGGTGAACAAAGGGTTCTTCTTAACACGGGGTTTCCTCAAGACTATTCAGCTCTTCACAAGCATTGGACGACATGGGCGAAGTCTGCGATGGGGGAGGAAGGCCACATTCCTGTCGTTGAAAAAAGCAATTGGATTGTCAACGCACTGGCTCAGCACAATCTCAAGCCGGGAGACATTGACCATGTGATTGTAACTCCCCTCACTTCGTATGCAACCGGCGGGCTCGACCAATTCCCGAAAGCAAAACTCTGGTTTTCCCGGCACGGATGGACCGATTTTCATGCGCCCGACCCCGAAATTCCACAACTTCCCCGTCATATCATTTTTCCCAATCATGTTCTGAGCTGGCTTGACTCTGAAGCCGCATCAAGAATACAATTGTTGCCGAATGAAAACACGGAGTTTCTCCCCGGAATTCAATCATGGTTTTGTGGAGCTCATCACCGATCCAGCATGGTGTTTGTTGTTCAGACTGCATCCGGACGCGTGGCCCTCACGGACGCAGTTTTCAAATATCGTAACTACGAAGAACGCATCCCTCTCGGTCTCAGCGAGTCAGTAGAAGAGCACTACCGCCTCTTTGCGAAACTCAAACGCGAGGCGGACATTGTTGTTCCGTTGTATGATCCATTATTAAGCGAACGTCATCCGAAAGGAGTAATTGGCTGATGTCGACATTAGAATTTGAAGGCATGAATGCACTTGTCACAGGAATCGGCAGTGGAATCGGCTTGGAAACTGCCCGGCAACTTGCTGGGCGAGGCGCACGCATCATCGGTGTGGACAGGAACGAAGAGAAACTCTTAGACGCCGTTTCATCCCTTCCAAATCCAGGACAATCTCATGTGAAGATTGTAAAGAACCTGCGCACCGCCTCCGCGGCAAAGAGCGTCGTCCCCGAAGCACTTGGGCATGTCGAATACCTGGACATTGTCGTGAATGCGGCTGGCATGTGCTATTTCACGAAAATGAGTGAAATCAGTGAGGAAGAATATGATGACGTGATGGACGTGAACGTGCGTGCCCTCTTTTTTGTAAGCATCGCCGCTGCGGAATCCATGAAGGCACCCCGGGGAGGGAAGATCATTAATCTCGGATCGAACGCTGGACGAAAAGGAAGAGCCCTGTCCGCTCACTATGCAGCCTCAAAGGCAGCAGTCAAGAACATCACGGAATCACTCGCACTTGCTTACGGTTCAAAGAAGATTGCGGTCAATACGGTTTGTCCGGGTCCCACAGACACCCCGATGTGGGAAGAGAATTTTCGCGGGCTGAAGGCCATTACTGGCAAGGAACCGAAAGAATTCTGGGAACTGTGGAAGCAGCAAACTCCTCTCGGACGCATTGGGACGACGCAGGATGTGGCAAATCTCATCTGCTTTCTCGCTTCGGAGAAAGGCTCATACATTAACGGACAAGAGATCAATGTCTGCGGCGGATTCATGCTGACCAGTTAAAAAATCAGAAAGAAAAAAGGAAACATATGAATATCAAATTCTCATCTCTCATTCATCGCGACTTGCGTCATGATGAGCCAAATGAAGTCGGAGTATCCACTCTCAAGCAGGCTTATGCTGCGATGGAGAGGGGCGATATGGCAGAGGCAAAAAGGATTACTGAGTATGCACGGCTCGAATGGCAGGTCGTCCACGACATGTATGTCAATTGGTCTTGGGCGTTTTTCACGTACATAGCGGAGAACTTCGGCGATGACGAGCTCGAAAAAGCGATGCGGAGTGTGCTTGGCAGCTATTACAAGGCGCGCTATGATAAAGTGATGGCAAGCGATGTGAAGACCCAACTTCAGCTGGCGGTTGAGGGTTTACGGGGACACTTGATGGGGAAAGACCGTCAGGGAGAGATCTATATTACTGAGGAACAGGATCGTTATGTTCTGAAGCTCGACCCTTGTGGCAGCGGAGGGGTTGCCCGTCAACGGGTCGAGAGCGGCAAAGAGCCGAGGCCTGACCTCTTCGGTTTCTCGAAAAAAGCGGGCCCTTTAACGTGGGGAAAAGAACGCGTGTGTCATTATTGCGCGCACTGTTCCATGGTCAATGAGATCCTGGCAATCGAGAATTACGGCCACCCAATGCGGGTCACAGAATATCCCGAAAAAGCAGAAGATGCATGTATTTGGTACATCTACAAAGACCCCAAGAAGATTCCTGCTGAGTACTATGAACGAGTGGGCAAGAAAGCTCCTCTGGGCGCACCCCGATTGAATCAGGAAGGCAAAACGAAATGAAGAAGCGAACTCCAGAAGAAGCATGGTCGATGCCCTGGGATGCTCCGTTAGTTCCCGAGTTTCCCTTTACCTTTCGCAATGTCGAGGTGCTCACAGTTTCTTATCGGACGTCTCCTGAGGCAATCAACGCTCTGCTCCCGCCACCACTGAAGTCCACTGGCGACTTTGTAATGATTCACATGTACAACATGCGGGACGTTGAGTGGCTGGGAAGCTATGGGGAATGCAATGTGATGGTCGGAGCAGAGCTGTCCAAAAAGGCCGTGGGAGGATATTCGCCATATGTATTCCTCGACAGCGATGTTGGTTTGGCGCACGGGCGTGAGGTTCACGGACAACCAAAAAAGTTTGCTGATGCGCGCGTCGAGGTCCGCAAGGATCTTCTCGTCGGAACGGTGACAAGAAACGGGATCGACATCATTACGGGGACGATGGGGTACAAGCAGCAGAAAGGGACACTCGAAGATTTCAAGAAAGCCACGTTCGATTTTGGAATAAATCTGAATTACAAGGTCATCCCTCACATTGATGGCAAGCCTGCCATCCGACAGATTACAAGTCGGGAACTTTCCGATGTACGCATTCACGAATGCTGGACGGGCCCGTGCACCGTCGAGTTGCGCCCAAATGTGCAGGCTCCCGTGTTTAGGCTTCCTGTCGTCGAAATGGGTACCGGCCTATACTGGCGGGCTGATTTCACGCTTGTCAAAGGCAGTATCGTGCACGATTATCTTCGATGAAGGCAAAAGTCGTCATAACAGATTGGGGATTTAAGACTCTCCAACCTGAAAAGGAAGTATTTGCGCCGTACGATATTGAGATGAGTGCCCATCAATGTAAGAATGAAGATGAAGTGGCTCGGGTGGCTGCCGACGCGGACATTCTCATGGCTCAATGGGCTCCCGTGCGCAAAAAGGCGATCGATGCCATGCGGCACTGCAAAGGGATTGTTCGGTATGGCATCGGACTCGACAACGTTGACCTCGAGGCTGCCAAAGCCAAGGGTATCCCGGTCCGAAACGTGCCCGACTACTGCCTTGATGAAGTGGCAGACCACACGATGGCACTGATGCTCACTCTGCAGCGGCAAGTATGTCGCGTGTTTGGCTTGGTACGCGAAGGAACGTGGAAGATTACACCGCCGCTTGAACTGCTGCCGCTTCGGAAGAGTACACTGGGCCTTATCGGTTTTGGCAGAATTGCGCAGCTCGTTGCCCAGCGGGCACAGTCCTTTGGCTTGAATGTCATCGCATCGGATCCCTATGCAGAGAAAAGCGCGTTTCTCAAAGCCAATGTCCACCAAACATCTCTTGACGAATTGATCAGTGTTGCGGACATCGTAAGTTTACATTGCCCTCTCACTGATGAGACACGCCACGTCATGAATGCATCTACTCTGGGGCGAATGAAAAATACCACACTTCTTGTGAATACGGGTCGCGGAGGTCTGGTGGATACTCGCGCATTGGAACATGTTTTGCGGAGTGGCCGGATTGCAGGCGCCGCACTCGATGTGTTGGAGCAGGAGCCTATTCCACGTGATGATCCAATGCTGGCGCTTCCGAATATCATCGTGACAAGTCACATCTCGTGGTACAGCAGCGAAAGCGTGCGCGAGCTGCAACATCGGGCGGCGTTGGCTGCTCTTGAACTTTTGAACATGTCTCGATGAAAATACAAATAGCGTACGGCAAAAGAGGCCTTGAAATCGAAGTGCCAGATAGGAATCTCGTGAAAGTGCTGTCGATGACTCCAGCCGCGCCGCTTCCCAATCCTGAAGTTTCAATGGCCGAAGGCCTTGATGACCCCATCGGATCGGCGCCAATTGAAAAACTCGCCAGCGGTGCCCAAAGCGCATGCGTCGTGATTTGCGATATTACAAGAGATGTTCCCAACACTCTCATTCTGCAACCTGTGCTTGTCCGCCTCGAAGCTGCCGGTGTTCCGCGGGAAAACATCACGATTCTCATTGCCACAGGATTGCACAGGCCGAGCAGTCAGGAAGAACTTGTTCATCTTGTTGGGAAAGAAATTTGCAAACAGTATCGTGTTGTTGACCACCACGCAAGGATTCAGGAGGAACACCGATTTCTTGGTACAACGGCACGAGGAACACCGGTCTGGATCGACCGCCGGTACTGTGACGCGGACGTGAAAATCACTACTGCGTCCATCGAGCCCCATCTGATGGCTGGCTTTTCGGGTGGGAGAAAGATGGTCGCTCCGGGATGTGCCGGCGTCGAAACAATCAAAGTATTGCACAGTCCGGCGATTCTTGAAGATCCGCGGTGCAGGGAGGGATGCTTGGATGGAAACCCGCTTCATGAGGAGATGCTGACAATTGCAAAAATGGCGGGACATGATTTCATCATCAATGTCGCGCTGGATGAGAAAGGAAGGGTCACGGGAGTTTTTGCCGGTGATCCAGAACGAGCTCACGAGGCAGGCGTAGACCATGTACGAAAGGCGGTAAAATCATCGCTGAAAAATCCTGCAGATATCGTCATTACGACGGCCGCGGGATATCCATTGGACTTGACGTACTATCAAGCGATCAAAGGGATGACGGCGGCACTCCCGGTGCTCAAAGCCGGTGGAACGCTGATTCTGGCTGCTGAGTGCTCGGAAGGGTTGGGGAATGACGAATTTCGGCGGATGGCCACCTCATTTACAACTCCTGCGTCATTTCGCGACTGGATCTTGTCGAACCCGGTCCTTATTGACCAGTGGCAGCTGGAAGAATGCGCAAAAGCCGCTTTGTGGGCGGAAGTGGTTCTCGTTGCCGATGGAATTTCGAAGGAAGAACGCGGCCGCCTGTTTGTCGGCACGGCTTCGAATGTGGAAGAAGCGCTCAGCAAGGCTCTCGAAAAACACGGGAGTGATGCACGCGTCGCCGTGATTCCGAAGGGCCCTTACACGCTTGTTCATCTTGAGCAGGACTCCTGAGATGCCGTTTTTCCTTGACAAAGTAGCGGATTTCCTGTATAATTTGCGGTAATTAAACATCATTCAATTAGCGGAACGTCCCCACCATGGCCGTCGATTACACAGTCCCCGCAATTGCCCGCACGTTTCGCCTGCTCGAAATTCTCTCCACATCACCGGAAGGCCGCTCCCTTGCACAGCTTGCGGAAGAACTCCGCGTTCCCAAAAGCACGCTTTTTCGGATTTTGTATACACTCCAGGAACATGCAATCGTCATTGAGGATCGCGAGCGAAAACTCTTCACTCTTGGCATGAAACTCCTCGAATGGGGACACGCAGCTCTTTCAAAGATTGACCTGAAGAGTCTCGCCCACCCCCATCTTCTGAAACTGGCTCACGAGACACGCGAAAGTTTTTACCTTGCCATTCTTGATAATGATGAGGTCGCTTTGATTGATCATGTCGACACACCCGAGGTATGGAAGATGGTTACGAGACTGGGCCACCGGTCGCCCGTTCACTGCACGGCGACAGGGCTTATCCTCATCTCTGAACTCGATGAAAATGAGATAGAAGGGATTCTCGATCGGCGAGGGTTGAAAAAGTTTACTGATATGACAACGACGTCGTGGACAAAGCTGAAAAAACGGCTAAAGAAAATCCGGCTGGACGGTTATTCCATCGTCGACGGAGAATATAAAGCGGACTTGTGTGCAATTGCAGTCCCCGTCCGTGACCATTCAGGACAGATTGTCTCCTCATTCATGACAGCGATTCCATCTGAACGATACAAGAAAGACAAGAAACACGCCATGGAATTGGTCAGAATATTGAAGCATCAAGCAAAGAACATATCGAAACGCCTGGGGTTCGATGAATCGAAACACTAACCCTGAGACATTCATGTTATTGAATTGAACAGGAAGGCAGATTTTTTCTCATTGCGCGCACACCAGGGAACCGTGTCTCGGCTCGCACTTGGCATTGTCAGTGATGAGATAGCGCTTGATTTCAAGGAAGCGCTTCGGTATGCCATGCAGTGGGGAGTGAAAATCTTTGAACTTCGTTCCTTGAAAACCGGGCGCGTGCCGTTTGTAGATCCACCGGAAATCCTGGAGGTTCTCAATCTTGTTAAAAACCGAGGAGTTGTCGTTTCCGCCCTCTCGCCGGGCATCTTCAAACATCCACTTTCAAAAAAGAGCGAGCTCGAAAAGGAACTCTCCGATACGCTTCCTCGCACCATCGAGTTGGCAAAGCAGCTCAATACGCGCCTCATTCTTGTGTTCGGGTTCGAAAGATCACGTGAGGGGACGGAAGGCGATTATCAGGAGGCAGTGAGACTGATGCGGCGCGCGGCTGGGTTGGCAGAAAGTGAAGGCATGAGGATTGCAATCGAAAACGAGCCCGGATTCTGGTGCGATTCCGGAAAGAACACGGCAAAGTTCATCAGGGATGTGGGGTCAAAATCTCTTGGAGCGAATTGGGATCCCTGCAACGGATACGGAACCCACGAGCGCCCATTCCCGGAAGGATACAGCGCAATCAGGGATTTCGTTTTTAACGTCCACGTAAAAGATACACAAGAAGGAGCCCTGATCAAGTGTGTTCCAGTTGGCGAAGGCTCGATTGATTGGAAAGGTCAATTGAAAGCTCTGGTGAAAGACCGTATCGTCGGACATGTGACGATTGAAACTCACTGCCTGCCGTTGATCGAAAAATCCAAACAAAACGTCGACACGCTTCAAACGTATCTCGAGGAGATTATGCGGACGGAGAAAGTAGCCCAATGAACGTCGAACGCCGGGAATTCCTTAAGTTCATCGGCACTGGAACGCTCGCGACAACTCTTCCTCTTGAGTCGACCCTTTTCCAGGAACAAAGTACTTCTCAGGGTCAGCGCCTCCACCAGGATTATCAGTCGAACAATCAGGGCACAGAATATTATTTTCTGGGGAATGGCCTGATCGCAGCTGCGCTGCAAACGTCAGGCAACCCCGAAGCCGGCACGCACTGTGGTTTGCTGCTGATGTCCCCGGAACATTTTACAAGAAAGATCAGCACATATCTTTATCATCCCGAACGCGGTCTGCAGAACTCCCGCTGCTTTATCAACGCTGATGGTGCGTCTTATGTCCCGGACGCGGCGAAATCGAAAGTTTCATGGGAATACCCCGACGGAATCCCGACGGTCGTCGTGGAATGGCAGGCAGGACAACTCGCCATTCGAGAAGCGTTGATATGTCCAATAAACGACCCTGTGATTGTCCGAACAATCACATTGAGAAATAATGCGCAGAAAGACGTCGATGCTTCCGCCACGGTATTGCTTTATCCGAATCTGATGTTTTTCGATGAATATGAGGTCGACCGTAAACGCGGAACACTGAAAGCCGGCGGCTACAAGGCGGTGAGGCTTTTCTCGTTGAACGAGTCCATTGCTGGAGATCGTCATTTGAATATCAAGCTTGGCTCTGTTCCACCGGGTGGCACACAAACGATTACTGTCGTGCTGACGCTCGACTATTCCCGCGAGGAATTCGAAAAAAAGGGGATTGAGAGTATGCGTCGGGAATCCGCCGAATACTGGAGTAAGGTGGCTTCGCTGAATTCAGCTCACGAGGGTCTGGATCATTTGTTTCGCGTTTCAACATCAGGCTTGAGGGCTGCTGTTGCTCAGTCGGGCAAAATGGACGGGTCTATCTGGCAATACAATCTCGAATGGGTACGAGATCAGAGCATGGTCGCGGCTGGGTCGGCTATGGCGGGTCAAAGCGAGATTGCTGAAGCATTGTTACGGAGAATCCTTACGCGCTCAGTGGATGAGACAGGAAAGACCGTCGATGCAAGTCGGCATCGTCCGCCTGAGACAATTGAGCTTGACCAAAACGGCGAACTGCTCTACGCGCTCTACACACACTGGGTGTGGACCGGCAGGGATGCACTCATTCGCGAACATTGGAGCAAGATCAAGAATGTCGCCGAGTATGTGCTTCAACCGGCATTTATGAACCCTGACGTCGGCCTTGTCAAAAATACCCGCGAATACTGGGAACGTGATGCACAATTCGGCGTGAAAGAAGGATACGAGAACGCTTATCAACTCTGGAACATCGTCGGTCTTGATATGGCCTCCCAAATGGCGAGTGCGATGAATGACTCGTTGAGTTCGGCGAAGTGGCGAAGAGCCTCCCGGCAAATGAAAGAATCGTATCTGGGACATCCTCAATTCTCACTTGTTGACGACGGCCGTTTCATCAAGAGACGCCTGGCTGCAGGTGGAGTTCAGCGCACGTTCGAACCGCCAAACCGGAAAGCGATGCCGCCAGGGATGCCGCTCAATGTTGAATCCGTCTCATACTGTGATCCTGACGCAGCAAGTGTCCTGCCCATCGCACTCGAAATCGTCGATGCCCATAGTTCCCTCGCCCGGAAAACTTTGGAATCGATGGAGCAGTTGTGGAATCAGCGATGGAGTTCAGGGGGCTACGCACGCTATCATGTTTCTTCAGAACCAGACTCACCTGGCCCATGGCCTTTTGCGACAATGTTCATCGCACGTGCATATCTTGAAGCTGGAAACCATGAGAAGGTCTGGCGGGCGCTCCAGTGGCTTCTGGAAGTGCAAGGAGGCAAAGCCGGAGCATGGCTCGAGTGCTATGGGGATCGGCCGACCCCACCACTGCCTCCTGTCGGCATCGTGGTCTGGACGTGGGCAGAGTTGCTCGTCTTCTTCATTCATCACATGTTGGGAGTTCGCCCTTCGCCTCAAACGCTGGTTGTCCGCCCCACATTGCTCTCCGGTTTGGATCGCGTGAAAGCAAAGGTTTTTGTACGCGGGTACTCCGTTTCACTGGATTTGCAACGCGATCCCAAAGAACAGTGGGCACGAGTGGACGGGAACAGAATTATGTTGAAGAACCAGGCTCTGGAACTACCGTTCCCTCAAAAAGATATAACGATTGAAATCCATGTCTGAAAAGTTCTTTAACTACAAATCCGTGAACGACATCCGGAAAAGTGTGAAGGAGCTGGGACTGGATATCGCATTTGAAGAAAAGCTGGAGGAAGTGTTCAAGCCTGTAAAGATCGGAAACCGGACCATCGGGAATGCGATGGGCATCCATCCTATGGAGGGTTGCGACGGAACTCTGGACGGAAAGCCTGGTGAATTGACGTTCCGTCGTTGGAGAAGGTTTGGAGAAGGGGGAGCGAAACTCATTTGGGGCGAGGCGACAGCCGTTGTCCCTGAAGCGCTTGCAAATCCGCGTCAACTCCTGATGAGCGAGAGAAATCTTCCCGAATTCGAGCGTCTCTTGAAAGAAACCCGTTCGGCTCACCGAAGAATCTACGGGAGTGACAGCGATCTTCTGGTCGGCCTCCAGCTCACTCATTCCGGGCGATACAGTTACCGTCGTCCTCTCATAGTGTACCACCATCCTCAGGCGGATTCAGTAACCTATGTCGATAAGTCCCGGGGTATCACTGTTTCAAAGGATTATCCTGTTCTCACAGATGACGAACTCGATCGGCTTCAGGATGCGTTCTTACTTGCAGCCCGAAGGGTATGTACACTCGGATTTGATTTTATCGATATTAAACAATGTCACACGTATTTGCTGAATGAGCTCCTCGGCGCCAGGATTCGGGGCGGAAAGTATGGAGGGAGTTTTGAAAATCGCACTCGGTTTGTAAAAGAAGTGTTATCCAGGATTCGCGACGAACTCGGCAACAAAGTGATGATTGCCTCCCGTTTCAATGCTTTCGACGGCGTTCCGTTTAGAAAAGACCCTGTCACAGGCAAAGGGGCACCAATTCCCTTCGAGACTCCCTATGCATTCAGCTTCGGAGTAGATCAACAAAACCCTTTGAATGAAGATTTGGCCGAGCCGTTGAAGCTCGTGCGACTGCTTCGTGAGCATGGTGTTGCTATGGTGAACGTCTCGA
The DNA here is from genome assembly GCA_031406095.1 of Ignavibacteriales bacterium. GTDB lineage: Bacteria > Bacteroidota > Ignavibacteria > UBA10030 > UBA10030 > JANOGR01. Next base: position 1,293 of record JANOGR010000241.1, on the reverse strand, counting down.
TGGGCAGTCCATACTACAACATGCATTATGGGCGGCCGTTTGAACGCACGCCGGATGAGGGCTACTATCCACCCGAGCATCCGCTGGTCGGCGTCGCGCGACATTTTCGAATTACGGGAGCGATCCAACAAGCGTTCCCGGATCTCGTCGTCGTTGGTACAGGCTATAGTTGGCTTCGACAGTTTTTGTTGAACGCAGGTGAGGCGAATATACGGCGGAAACGCGTGACCATAGTGGCGACAGGCCGCGGGGCTATTGCCTATCCGGAATATGCAAAAGACGCCCGGGAAACTGGTATTATGAAATCCTCCAAAGTCTGTCTGGCCATTAGTTATTGTACCAACCTTATGAGGTCCAAGAGTAACGAACTTGGTCAATATCCCACCGGATGTGTACCGAGGGACGAGGTGTACGCTCCGATCTACAAAGAAGTGCTGGCGAAGAAATCGAAAGTGCCTAAACCACACGCGGAAGTTCATTAGCTATGGCAAAGGTTCGAATTGGCCAGGTGGGCATTACGGGCCACGGCGTCACGATCTTGAATGCGATCCGTGCAGCAAAGGGTCTTGAGCTGGTATCGATATTCGACACCAAATCAGATGAGGCAAGAAGAGTGTCGCGTGAATTCGGAGTCAAACAGGCTAAAGATTACGAAAATCTCCTCGAGGATCCTGATGTTCAGGCCGTGGCACTTGTGACGCCGAATCATCTTCACGCGGAACAGGTCGAGAAAGCAGTGAAGGCCGGAAAGCATGTCTTTGTGGAAAAACCCATGGCAAGTACAGTGGCCGAAGCAAGGCAGATGATTTCCCGAACACAAAAAGCGGGTCTTGTGCTGATGGTCGGGCATAACACTCGTCGACGCTTGGTTTTCCGACATGCCAAGCAAATTCTGAAAAAGAATCGGCTTGGAAAAATTGTCGGCGTCGAAATGAACGTGTCTAGGCCGGCGGGATTGTTTGACGATGTGCCCGCCTGGAAAGCCGATCCAAAGCTCACTTCGCTTCTCCCAATGACTCAACTCGGAATACATTTTGTCGACACGATCCACTATCTGACCGAATCAGCCACAAAGAGCGTCAGCTGTGTTGCCGCAAACGTCGCTATGAAGGGCGGAGCCCTCGACGCATCGGCCGCCCTCCTGCAACTTGAGTCAGGAATTCCTGTTACACTTTCTTCCTATTATGTCACCCCGGATGTGTACGATGTGAGGATTTTTGGAACCGGGGGGGTTCTTCAATGCTGGAATTCCAGTCTCAAACTTGAGCTCCTTCAGAACGGCTCGTTGCAACG
>JANOGR010000233.1:0-1574 GCA_031406095.1 Ignavibacteriales bacterium | reverse complement strand
GGCCGCTTGCTTCCATCGCCGCCGAGGCGAGCTTCCCGATTCCATATGCGGCACCGAGAATGACAAGTCCCGAGCCAAATCCGGCTGCGAGGTACGCCATTGCGTTTGCTGATTCCATGATGTATTCCTCCTGAGTTGAGTTATGCTGAATTGTTAATGATTTTCGGATCTAGAAAAATCAATGTCCATGCCCTCCGTGGCTTTCCTGGGGCATCCCCAGCCCCATGAACAACGACGTCAGCATGGTAAACACATACGCCTGAAGGAACGCCACGAACAACTCCAGCATATTGATGCCGAGTGTGAACAGTACCGGAATCGGGGCAAAATAATATGATTTCGCAATGAAAATAAACCCAAGAAGGGAAAGCAAAACAATGTGCCCGCCGGCCATATTGGCAAACAATCGCATGCAGAGAGCGAAAGGTTTTGTGAACAAGCCCAGCACTTCGATCGGGATCATGATGGGCCACAGCCAGACAGCCACTCCGCCCGTAAGGTGAGCGAGATACTGTTTCAGGCCTTGTGCTCGAATTGCCGCAAACTGTATCATGAGGAAGGCAATCACGGCCAGCCCGGCTGTCACAGAAATGTTTCCCGTCGCAGACGCTCCAAACGGAATGAGCCCGAGGAGGTTCATGATCAGAATGTAAAAGAACGTGGTAAGAAGATAGGGCATGTATTTCAAGCCCGCGTGACCCATGTTTGGCATGACAATCTCATCGCGAATGAAGACAACAAACACCTCCATGAGATTGCCGAATCCCGTTGGAACCGGGTCCTTTCTTATCCTCCGGGCTGCGTAAATCGCCAGGACGATTAACAGGATGGCAGCGAAAAAGAGAAAGAAGACATGTTTGGTGACCGAAAAATCGATTGTGAGTCCGGCAATATGGACCGGAGAGAAATGAGGAAGCGCCCAGTGTCCACCGGGAAATTCAAGTTCTTTTGAGTCGTACAGGTGCTCGAGCAGACGATTGAAATCGAATTTGCCGGATGGCTCCGCCGCGGCGCCCGCAACGACATGTGTTGAATCGGGAAGGGCTTTGAAGGCATGCTGTAACGTGTCCGGAATTATCTTGTCCATCATTGAGCAATCCGCTTAATTCTTGAGCGACACTTTTTTCTGGAGAAACGAGATTTCAAGAGTCAGGTTGAGCGCATAGTATCCCAACAGCGACAGCATCAGAGAAAGCGAATCGTAGTGCTGGATTTTGATGAGCACAAGGACCACACCGGTCATTGCAAAAAGCCTGATCCCCATGCCGCCCAGGATGACCTTGAGAAACGTCGTGTGGGATTTTTCGAACGCAAACTCGATCGCCAGAAATCCGAGGAGAAAGTTCACCGCACTCACGATGGCTCCAGCGATAACACTCTGAAGATGCTCTGGCTCACCGTAACTTGACACGAGATACAGGGCGATTGCCGTGAGGCCAACATACCCAACGATCATCCGCCTCAAGAATACCCAGTCAAGCTTCACGAGCGATACGAATTCTTGTTCGATTCCTTCTTGTCAAGCCTGGCGACGGTTTTGAAAAACTTGATAAAACCTCCTGTCGCCCCGAGGA
>JANOGR010000228.1:0-3526 GCA_031406095.1 Ignavibacteriales bacterium | reverse complement strand
GAACCACATAGACGGGTCGAATGATATCCTGCAAAATAATCAGATCGCGGTGTTCCAGCAAACTCAGCAAGTCTTTCGTATAAATGACCCCAACGACGTTGTCGATCGTACCTCGGTACACCGGAATACGGGAATAGCCTTCGTCGATGACTTTCCTCATGAGCTTCTCGGTGGGCATTGCGATGTCGACTGCAATGATGTCGGGCCTCGGCACCATGATCTCTTTTACGGTGATATCCGAGAACTCAAGAATGCTCTTGATAAGCTCGTGTTCCGCCTTATCCAAAGCGCCGCTCTGAGTTCCGGCATCAAGCACATCACGGAGCTCCTGCTCGGAGAGCTCAGCCCTCAGAAGGCCGCTCTTGATGAGCATGTTCTTGAGCATGCGCTTACCGGCGCTCAATCTGACTTTTACGAGTTTGTCGCGTCGATCCATTCTTGAAGTTTCTTTTTGGCTTTTCCGCTGTCGATCACCTGACGCGCCATGGCAATTCCTTCTTTTATGGAAGGAGTTTTCCCGGCTACAAAAATCCCCGCCCCGGCATTGAGAAGAGCAATCTCGCGAGAAGCGCCGTCCTTCCCTTCCAAAATCCGGCGCGTCAATGCCGCATTCTCCTCCGCATCTCCACCCTTCAGTCCCTCCATGCTTGTCACCTCGACGCCAACATCTCTCGGATGCAGCGTATAGGTTCTCACTTCCCCATTTCGGAGTTCGCTTACTTTCGAAGTTCCCAGAGTCGTAAGTTCATCAAAGCCGCCTTCACCATGGACAACCAGTGCGTGGTCTGTCCCAAGCTGCTGAAGCACAGCCGCCATAGTTTCTGTGAGCATGGGATGAAAAACTCCCATAAGATGGCGTCGGGCACCCGCAGGGTTTGTCAGAGGTCCGAGAATATTGAAAATTGTCCGAATACCCAAATCCTTGCGAACACGGGCCGCATATTTCATGGCTTGATGCATCATCGGCGCGAAGAGGAAGGTGATTCCAACATCATCGAGGACACGGGACACTTTTTCAAACGGGATATCGATGTTGACGCCCAGAGCCTTCAGCACATCTGCACTGCCACATTTGCTCGAGACGGCACGATTTCCATGTTTTGCCACCACAGCGCCTGCCGCACTTGCGATGATCGCTGCTGTTGTCGAGATATTGAACGTGCCGCTCGCATCACCGCCTGTACCACATGTGTCGATGACATCTTTGTGCTTTGTCTGGATTCGCACTGACTTTTCGCGCATCGACTGAGCACAGCCGGCAATTTCCTCCGGCGATTCACCTTTGACGCGCAATGCCATGAGAAAACCGGAGATCTCCGAATCCGAGGCCTGACCGGTCATGATGTCATTCATCGTCTCGTACGCTTCGGCCCTGGAAAGGCCCTTTTTGTCGGCCAGCTTTGTGAGCGCTTCTTTAATCATGGTTTAAGGAAGGGGCTTTCTGAACTTAAAAAGGCCCTCTCGACATAAATATAGCCACACGGCGTACAAAATGCGTTGACCTTGTTTTCAACTGCTTCTTTAATAAATGATCTCCTCGAGAAAGAGCCCATGGGCCGGCGCTGCCATTCCCGCCGCACTTCGATTCTTTGAGTTCATGATCGACCCGAAATCCTCCAAAGGACGGTGTCCCCGCCCAACCTCAACCATCGTGCCCACCAGAGCTCTTACCATCCCATATAAGAACCTATTGGCCAATATTGCAAACACCAGCATCGAACCATCCACCGTCCATTCAGCTTTTTGAACAATGCACCTGTGGTGGTCAACCTCCGCACCGTTCTTGCAAAACGAAGCGTAATCATGATCTCCTACGCACAGCCTAGCACATTCCGACATCAGGGCCACATCAAGATTGTATTGAAGCCACCAGGAGTGCTTTCGCTCGATGGCTGTCGGCCGCCGTTTGATGTAATACCTGTATCGTCGTCCCTTGGCGCTGTATCGTGCATGGAATTCCTCGCTGACCCGTTCAACGGACAGAATGACAACATCGTGCGGAAGGATGCCATTCAAGCCGTGCATCAACCTGGCTTCATCCACCGGTTTGCTCGTGAGAAAATTCGCGACTTGCCCTCTCGCATGAACCCCTGCGTCCGTTCGGCCCGCCCCGTTGACCCTGATGTTCTCCTGGACAATTTGGCGTAAGGCTTTCTCGACTTCCTCTTGAACCGACCGCCCGTTTTCCTGATACTGCCACCCGACAAAGTCGGTCCCGTCGTATTCCAATGTAATTTTGAGGTTATTCATTCAACGGCCGCCAACAAAAAATCCCGCTCGAGGGGCGGGACTCTCTGACCAACTACGAACCCTTGCTTAGAACTCTTTGCTCAATTGAAGCTCCAGGCCGTGAGTGTTCAGGAGTCCACCGGAAGGAGAGACTCTGAGTTGCCACGCTCCTTCATAACGAATTCGCCGATTGTGAGCTGCGGCCGCCCTCCCCGCGAGAAATGCCGATACAAGGCGATTCACGACCGCTGCGCCGATGAGAAATTTTGCATTACGAAACACCTCGTCGCTCCGGATTCTCATCGATTTGAATCGTTCACGATTCTCATCGTTGTCCCACTGCCAACGGTACCGGGAGTCCGTATACAATAAATCAATTTGCCGATTCCGGAGTTTCTGCTGATTGTATTCATCGGTAGTCAGGAAATTTCCGATGTTGACTTCAAAGTCTTCATCCTTACCGTCGAGATTGACATTCGCATGCTGTGTTGCAAACGACTTTGCATCGTCGCGAACCCAATTGCCGTGTGAGATGAAACCAGCGTAGCTGAGCCAGAGTCCCGCGTCCGCCATCAGGAAATATTGTCCGGAGGAAAAATTCCCTGCATAAAGCTCTCCCATTCCTGGAAGTACGGCCGAATACACGACTGCCCAAAACACTGATTTCTCCGTGCTCTGTTCCTGGAATAATAATTCATGCGTTATACTCGGCTTGGTCTCATGCTTCTGAACAAGATAGCTGCTTACTTTGTTCTGCGACCAGCTGATTTGCATCAGGATTGCCGCTGAGACCATGCTGCGAAGAAACTGACGTTGGCTCATACCTCAGCCTCGCGAAGGCGCTGGATTGACAATACCGAATCGCTGTTTACAACCTCGCCCCGGCAGGAATCCACTTCCACACCCGTGACGAGCACGGTGAGAAGCTGATTGGTGAGATCGGAACCGTGTTCGACATTGACCCGCACATATTCTCCGGTGAGACCTGTCTGGAAAATGCGTCCCTGCCGGCCTTCAAAAAGAACATCAACGGTTTGACCGACAAAAGAATCGTAGAACATGCGTCGTTTACGGATACTGAGGCTTCGCAGTCGTTCACTCCTCTCCCCACGGATACGTGCATCCACGCGCCCGCTCAAATCTACTGCTGGCGTGTTGGGCCGTTCGGAATATGAAAACACGTGCAAATACGAGATGGGCAACTCTAAAAGGAAATCATGAGTTTCCTGGAACAATTCGTCTGTCTCACCGGGAAATCCCACGATGACGTCAGAGCCAATGCCAGCTTGCGGAATGG
>JANOGR010000225.1:0-46048 GCA_031406095.1 Ignavibacteriales bacterium | reverse complement strand
CGAGGCTTTGCGGTGGGGAACGTATGCCTCTTTAAGCAACACGGGTGGTCCAAAGTTATATTCATTTGTCAGACAAACCGCTTCCGATACAGTCATCGTGGTTTTGAATTTGTCCGCAAAACCGGTTCAGGCGGAAATCATACTGCCACCCCGTAAGAATGTGAAACTCAAAGAGTTCTTTTCCTCACGAGAGTTCCAGGTTGCCGGAAATACGATCGGATTGACGCTCCCTGCCTTTGGTTATACTGTAATAACAACTACAAATTGAGAGTTCTATGAAACCCTTCAATGAAGCGATGCAAAGTACCCAAAAAACACCTTGTCATGCCCGCCCGACGACGTCCGCTTACGGCGGACTTAGTCGGGCCCGCGGATTTTTAGACTGCCTGTTCGGCAGGCTGACGGGAATGACAAACAAGAAAAAACTTGTCACTCCCGCGGATTGTAAGCCTGCCTACCGGACAGGCAGGCGGGAGTCCAGAACCCGAATCCTATCGTCACTCGCGCCGACTTGGGCTAGACGCTCATATCAAACCCGTTCTGGATTCCCCGCCAGACCGAAGGCGGGCTGGCGTCTTAAAATCCGACGGAATGACAATCCCTATTTAATGCAGTGTTTCCTTACTCTTGCTATCAGTGTTTTTGTCTGGATTCCTGTTTCTGCTCAATGGACATCGATCGGCAATGTGTCAGCCGTGGAGAAAACAGGTGATGGCATTATTCTTTCCGCACCGCCTGCAAAAGTCCGGATTACAGTTTTGGATCAATCGGTGTTACGCGTTCGAATGGATCAGGATGGCCAATTCGCTGAAGACAGGTCGTGGGCGGTTGTAAAAGCCGATCTTGGACCACGAACCTTCACAGTCGATGACGGGAGCAGCGAGGTTGTGCTGAAAACCTCAAAACTCACACTACGTGTGACGAAAAACCCATGCAGGCTCTCGTTCTATGATGCACAAGGGAACCTCGTGAACCAGGATGAACCCGGAAAAGGTATGGCATGGTCGGGAAATCAAGTCGGTGTTTGGAAAACGATGCCCCTCGACGAGCAGTACTTTGGCTTCGGCGAGAAGGCTGGATCTTTGAACCGAAAATGGAAAACGATGTCCATGTGGAACACGGATATACCCGCTTACAGAGCCGATACAGATCCGCTGTACCAAACGATTCCGTTTTTCTACGGCACACGCAAAGGTAAGACCTACGGAATCTTTTTCGACAACACGTACTACTCGACGTTTAACATGGGGAAGGAGCACCAGGAACAATACTCGTTTGGAGCTGTTGACGGGGAATTGAACTATTATTTCATGTATGGCCCCGAGCCCAAAGCGGTGCTCAGGCAATTCTCGGAGCTTGTGGGGAAAATGCCGCTGCCGCCCAAATGGGCTGTCGCTTACCAGCAGTGTCGTTACAGCTACTATCCGGAATCCCGCGTACGCGAGATTGCCAAAACGTTTAGAAAGAAACAAATCCCATGCGACGTCATTTATCTGGATATCCATTATATGGATGAGTATCGGTGCTTCACGTGGGACAAGACGCGCTTTCCGAATCCGAAGAAAATGATCGATGACCTGTCGAAAGATGGATTCAAAGTCGTGGTGATCATCGACCCTGGAATAAAGAACGAGCCGGGCTACTGGGTGTACGACGAAGGCGTGAAGGGAGATCATTTCGTAAAATGGCCCGATGGACGGAACTACGTGGGGAAAGTCTGGCCAGGCGATTGCGTGTTTCCGGATTTCACAAAAACAGAAGCCCGCGACTGGTGGGGAACGCTCTACAAAGGACTTCTGGATGACGGTGTGAAAGGGTTCTGGAACGACATGAACGAGCCGGCTGTGTTCGATGTGCCGATGAAGACGTTCGATTTGAACGTGATGCACGACGACGAGGGACGGAAAACCGACCATCGCAAGAATCACAACGTGTATGGCATGCAAATGGCGCGCGGGACGTTCGAAGGCGTGTCGAGACTCCGGCCAAACGAGCGCCCCTTCGTGTTGACGCGGGCAAATTATGCCGGAGGAAACAGGTACGCTTCGGCATGGACGGGCGACAATATCAGCAGCTGGGAGCATCTGGAAATGGCTGTGCCAATGTGCTTGAACCTGAGCATCTCGGGTCAGCCGTTTGTTGGCACGGATATCGGAGGGTTTGTGGGGAGCCCGAGCGGGGAGCTGTATGCGAGGTGGCTGCAGCTTGGCGCCTTTATGCCTTTGATGCGGACGCACACAGAAATCGGCAGTGCAGACCAGGAGCCGTGGTCGTACGGACCGAAATTCGAGGCGATCAACAAGAAATCCATCGAGCTGCGGTATAAACTCCTCCCCTACGTGTACACGCAGTTTTATCTCGCTTCCACTACTGGGATTCCCATTATGCGGCCGATGTTTTTCGATTTTCCCGATGATGAAACGGCTTACTGGACAGACAGGCAGTTCATGTTTGGCGATGCCCTGCTTGTGGCTCCCGTGCTTGAACCCGGAAAAACGACAAAAGGAGTTTACCTGCCTAAAGGCGAGTGGTACAACTACTGGACGGGAGAAAAACTCGTTGGTCCTAAATGGATCACAGCGGATGCTCCGATTGACCGCATTCCTCTTTTTGCAAAAGGAGGAGCCATAATTGCCACGCAGCAGGGCTTGCAGTATTCAGACCAGACAACAACAGAGCCGTTGACGTTCGAGATCTATCCAGCGATTGAAGCAACGAGTGTTGTTTATGAGGATGATGGGAAAAGCCTGGGCTATGCACAGGGAGAATACTCGCAGCGTACCGTCTTCCTCAAAAGCTCGGATAAATCAACCGAGATTGTCCTTTCAAGCCCACAAGGAAACTACAGGCCGTCGAAGAGAACGCTCTTGCTGAAGGTGAACGATGCTCAGAAGCAGCCCTCCTCCATCACCATGAACGGCAAGTTAGTTCCACGTACATCCGATGGCAAAGGTACTGGCTGGCGTTTTGATGCAACGGCCAAATCGGTTTGGATTTCGTTTGAAGATGCTTTCAAAGAGCAGAAGGTGGCCGTACATCATTAGTTCTGGGTGGTAGCCAGTAAACTTGTCCAGCGAAATGTCATTTCGCTGGACAAGTTTGATCTGCAGCACAACTTCCGCATTACCATCCAGTAGCGATTGTTTCTTGATCAACTCCTTTCGTATCTTCACCATGAGAAATGGATAAACAATGAGGCGGAGAAAAGTCACATTCATCTTTTTTACAATTGTTGCCTTCCTGCAATACGATACACTTGTTGCGCGGCAAAACTGTTCGATACCATCGGTGGGGTTTAAGCCGCTCACCGAACTTGGGACGGGTTTATACAAAAATTACGCCGGCGGACTTTACCCAAACGGACAGAATCAGCGTCCCGCGACTCATGACTCCATTGGCCGTGCACTCGTCCAGCAAATCAAGCCATTAAACTCCAGCGGCGTTGAGGATCTTACGAACGGGAAGATTGTTCTGGTTTCGATCGGGATGTCGAATACCACTCAGGAATTCTCGACATTCGTTTCGATTGCAAATGCCGACCCCTCAAAGAATCCACAGCTTGTTATAGTCGACGGGGCTCAGGGCGGACAAACGGCTTCGGTCATTTCAGACCCGAATGCCAATTTCTGGACTGTTTTTGACCAGCGACTCGCGGCTGCAGGAGTAACGGGTCAACAGGTTCAGGCAGCTTGGGTGAAAGGAGCTAACGCCGGTCCAACTCAGGCATTTCCGGTTCATGCCCAAATGCTGCAAGCCAACTATGAGTCAATCGCGCGAAACCTGAAAGCCAAGTATCCGAACATCAAGATCGCGTACTATTCCAGCAGAATCTATGCGGGATACGCGTCGACAACGTTGAATCCTGAGCCCTATGCATATGAATCCGGATTTGCCGTGAAGTGGCTCATAGAAAAACAAATCAACGGTGATTCTACCCTGGCAGCAACAGGTTCCAATCCTCAGGCACCCTGGCTCGCGTGGGGTCCTTATCTATGGGCCGATGGGACGACACCACGAATTGATGGGCTGACCTGGCAGTGCAGCGATTTACAGAGCGACGGGACACATCCATCAACAAGCGGCCGCCAAAAGGTTGCGGACCTGCTGCTAAATTTTTTCAAGAGCGATCCGACAGCAACAGCATGGTTCTTACAACAAAGCGCAACGAAAGTGGCAGAATTGCTTCAATCAGGACCGTCAGAGTTTATTGTTTATCAGAACTATCCCAACCCATTCAACCCGGAGACCATGGTCCGCTACTCGATACCGGGAAGTTCTAGCTTATACCGTGTTTCACTGAAGGTGTACAGCCTGCTGGGCCAAGAAGTGGCGACACTCGTTGAAGCAGAACAGGGTCCGGGGTTTTACGAGGCGAAACTGGATGGGAGGAACCTCAGCACAGGGGCTTATTTCTATCGCATCGCAGTGACAGGTGAGTCGAGGGAATCAAGCTTCAGCAGCGTAAAGCGGATGATGCTGTTGAAGTGAAGTTATTACTCCCGAAATCCCACACCGCCGACGGGCTGGCGAAAATTCGAATTCTACTTTAAACTTTTCCTCTCCTCTTAGGAGAGGGTAGCCTGCCTGCCGGACGAACGCTTTCCGTTCGGTAGGCAGGGTGAGGTCGCTTTTGCAAAGACACTTCCCGAAATATTCAAGCCGTTTAGTTTCGGTTGCTCGTACTTTGCGACGAGGAATGACAGATGCAGAAAAGAAACTGTGGTCATGTCTTCGCGACAATCAGCTTGGAGTGAAATTCCGAAGACAGTTTCCAATCGGCAGGCACGTTCTGGATTTCTATTGCCACGAAGCTAAACTCAACGTTGAAGTAGATGGAGCTGGACACTATAACGATGAGGGGACTCGGAATGATGAGGAACGTGACTCAGATTTAGAACAACAGGGTATCAAAGTCTTAAGATATTCGAACTCGGAAGTGATGGAGCAAACCGACGCTCTTGCAGATGATATTCTCGAACAAGTGCGCGCTAGGATTCGGGACAAAGGTGGGTCTTGAAGTAGACCCCACCTTTCATCCTCCCCTAAAAGGGGAGGAGTTTTTGCGGTTTGTTTTCATAAGAAATTTTGCTCACTTAATAGCGAAGTTCGCACAGGAATTTCCTCCTCCGCGGGAATGCCAAATCCCTCCTTCATTTCTTCCTGAACACCAACTTCAACGTTTTGATCTCGAACGGTTTGAACCTCAGCGCCAGTTTTCCCTTGGAAACCTTCATTTCCTTCAAGTGATTTTCCATCAAATCGCATTCAACGGCCGATTTTACCGTGAATCCGAATTTGACAGCACAATCTGTTGACTCGCCGAACGACTCGTACAGCCGAAGGACAAAGTCGTCCAAATCCTCAGCCTTCTTCAGGCAACTGACAATGACATTGGATTTGGACAGCATGAGAGGGACTGAGCGCATCGTTCCGACGGAGTGTGCAACGAGCTTCAGGGGTATGTTCAGCGACCGTGCCTGCTGGATCGTCCGGCCTTTTTTCCAGTCACTGGCATGCGGGTAGAGCGAATAGGTGAACTTATGCTCTCCCTGGTCGGTGCATTTGTCGTCGTTCAGTCTCCATGGCTCGTTTGGGTGAGGGTAGAGAGGAGACCGTATGAGCGTAAGCCGCAACACGTTGTGCAGCGCATCGCATCCGTACTTGCCGTCGTTCAGAATGCTCACGCCGAGTTTCGGTTCTGAAAAGTCGAACCACTGTTGAACCGGCACTTCAAACTTCGCCTTATCGATGTCTTCTCTCGGTCTTGTTGTTCGAGCGATAACGCCAAACTGAGTCTCGAACGTCGCGACGTGTGACTTGATGTTCAGTGGAAAAACAGCTTTGAGCAAAGTTCGTTGTTCCCGCCAGCTGACCCGGGTGGCGAAATCGATACGCTTCTCCTGGTGATAGAGCATCATGTCCTGGATAATCGATGAGCCTCGCTCAGACCGGTATTCGAATCGGATACGTGCCCGAAGCGGCCCGGTTTCGGCGAATTTGAAGGATCTCAGGACGAATGAGTCCAGCTTATGCCGGTCGAACCCCGGTTCAAGTTCCCACACGTCTGCCTGTTCGGGAACATCTTTGAAGGTCTGCAGGAGGTTTGCCCGTTTGCCGCGCTCCACAAGTTCGCGCCGCAATTGTCTGTCATAGATGGAGCTGATGCCGCCCTTCTTATCCAGTCGAATCCTGTAGAAAGGGGATTCAATGATCCTATTCGAAGTTTTCCATGGCTCCGGAGCCTCGGCTTTTCCTGGAATGGGAGTTACGACAAATGATTTCGAGGAAAATGGCTGAATGCTCCGAAGGTAACAAAGCAAGGTCACAGTGCCGCGCGAGCGGTCAAGAAACTGATTCTCGACAACGTTTCCCTCATTGTCTCTAACCATGAAAAGCTTTTCCGAAGATTCAAACGACACTTCGATGTATTCATTTCTTTCATGTCCGAGAGCATTGAACGCCGTGAAGGAAAGATCCTTGGTTTTCCTTGAAGGCTCCACAAACGCGCTGAGAGACCGGTCAATAATTTTGTCGCCAAGGGTGTGAATCTCAGCGAAATCGTTCCGTGAGTCCTTGTACACATCGGAGATGGATGTGCCGGAGACGATCTCCTTGCTTTGATTCTGAATCAACAGACTCCATGCTCTCTCGAGTTCTTTCACGGGGTATCGGCGAACCTGCGGCGACTTTCCCATGATGGCGGCAAGAGATGCATACAGCTCACTCTGATAGAGGAGGCCCTCGCACCTGCGATTCTCATGTTTTATCCAGGCTTGAGTCGAATACGTGCCCCTGTTCTTCTCAACATACAGTTCCTTGGCCCAAACGGGCAAAGCTTTCGCCTGCAGTTCCAGAGCGGTGAAAAAATCTCTTGCGTTCGATATCTTTGAAGTTGGTAACCCGGAAATTGTTTCAATCACTTTACCGGTTTCAATTTGGTCTGCTGAAATTCCGCCACCCCCATTGCCAAAACCGAAAGTCTGTGCGGCCATGGGAGTTTCATCTTTCTGAGTGAAATCATCCCACGTTTTCTTGATGTCTTTGGGCTCCAACTGCCCTTCGGCCCCGACGGGCGGGACGTGGCTGAGAATCCTTGTTCCATCGAGGCCTTCCCACCAAAAAGAGTTGTGTGGGAATTTCGTTGTGTCGTTCTTGAGCGGCTTTGACGTGAAAAAGAAGGAAAAGCCGGACCTGCGAAGGATCTGTGGAAGGTTTGACGCGAACCCGGGGGAATCCGGCAGCCAGGCAACGCTCGAATCAACGCCAAACTCGGCTCTGAAATATTTTTTTCCCAGAAGGATGTTCCTGATGAGTGATTCTCCGCCAGGGATATTGCAGTCGGGCTCAACCCACATGGAACCCGCCGGTTCCCATCGTCCTTCGGCTACCCTGAGCTTGACCTGACGGAGAACGTCAGGATACGAACGGCCCGCTAACTCGTAGAGAAACGCCTGGCCTTGTGTAAAAGTACTCCCCGGGAATTCTTCCAGGACACGAAGCGCATTGCTGAACGTTGCTGCGGCCTTGTGTTTTGTTTCTTGAATAGTCCAAAGCCAGGCTGGATTCAAACGCGACTGTGCGATAAGATGCACCATGCCTGGAATCGTGGTTTTGAACTCGCTCTCGACTGACGTTGTCAGGAATTTATGTGCGCGTCCGATGGCGTTCGGGTATTCCTCGCCTTCCGGCTTGAAGTATTTCAGAAAAATGAGTGTTCGGCGAATCAACTCACGGACGTCTTTCGATTCCTGCGACCCGTGACTTGCAAGCTTATCGAGTTCCCGCAACGTTGTTAACCCGTTATACAATGCCCTCGCGGTCCGATTGATGACGACAAGTTCTGCGTTGCTGAAGGAGTTGATCCCGCGTTTTCTCCCGCTGGAAGCCCGGATGGCGAACAGGAAGCTCTGATTCGACCTGCCTTTTTCGGTCAGAAACGATTCTCTGTGATGCTCATCGAGGCCCTGGAATAACTTGCCGTCAACGAAAAGCAGCGCTTCCGGTATATCCAGCAAAACTGCGAGGGGTTTGCCAATGAAGTCTGGAGGAATGGTCACCTCCTGACGGAACCAAATCGTCTTGTTATCGCCGGTCCATTGGTGGGGAATTTGAGTTGACGGCCAGGCCGTGTAGCGTAAGGAAGAACTCTGGGCAGCCGGAACGTCTCCGTCTTTGAATTTCCAGATTGGCAGTGGGCGCCGCTCGGGATAGATCGCGTCCTTGACGTGCGGGAGAATTTGATCCAACAAATCGACTGTCATTTTTTCCAGATTTTTTGCGGTTTTTAGAAAAGAGTGGAAGAAAATAGGCATTCTTGCTGAAATGAGCAACAAAAAGTTATCCACCAGGCTGGGAATGTTTTCCGTTGCAATTCGGTGGGTCAAAGACTACATTAGGCACGTTCTCATCGCCCCGACACTTTCTCCATAGCTTCTCGTCACTCATCCTGAAGTCTTTCTAGCTCAACATTATGCATACTCTTGATTGGGTCATCATCGCAGTCTATTTCATCGGCAGCGCCGCCATCGGAATCTACTATACAAAAAGGGCGGGAAGCAACATACAGGAGTTTTTCCTTTCAGGCAGAAATTTACCGTGGTGGCTTGCCGGTACTTCGATGGTCGCGACGACGTTTGCCGCCGACACTCCGCTGGCCGTTACGGAACTTGTGGCAAAAAATGGAATCGCCGGCAACTGGCTCTGGTGGAATTTCGTGTTTGGCGGCATGCTGACCGTCTTCTTTTTTGCGAGGTTGTGGAGAAGAGCCGGCATCATGACGGACGTGGAATTCGTAGAGCTCCGTTACTCCGGAAAACCTGCTGCATTTCTGAGGGGTTTCCGTGCGATCTATCTTGGCGTTTTCATCAATTGCATCATCATGGGCTGGGTGAACCTTGCGATGGGTTCGATCCTCGAAGGAATGTTTGACATTCCGCAAGGCCAGGTGATGTTCTATGTCGCTCTTGCACTTGTCATAACAGCGGTCTATTCGGCCATGTCCGGGCTCTGGGGAGTTGCCGTCACCGACGCTTTTCAGTTCGTTCTTGCCATGCTTGGAACAACCGTGCTGGCGTTTGTCGTGCTCTCCCTGCCACAGATTGGAGGAATAGAAGGGCTCACGAGCAAGCTGCCGTCATGGACCATGCAATTTGTCCCGACGATTGGCGAAGCCTCGCCGCAAAGCCTCGGCGGTGCTTTTGCACTGAGTGTGAGCGCATTTTTGGCTTACGTCGGCATTCAGTGGTGGGCGGCGTGGTATCCGGGTGCAGAGCCGGGCGGAGGAGGATACATTGCCCAGCGCATGATGTCTGCCAAAGATGAAAAACATTCATTGTTTGCAACACTTTGGTTTACGATCGCACATTATTGTGTGCGTCCCTGGCCGTGGATTCTCGTCGGTTTGGCCACGCTCATACTGTATCCGGAACTCGGTCCCGATGAAAAACGACTTGGCTATGTCTATGCCATGCGCGATTTCCTGCCTGTGGGATTGAAGGGAATGCTGGTGGCTTCGTTTTTTGCCGCTTACATGTCGACGATTTCAACCCAGCTGAACTGGGGAACATCCTACGTTATCAATGATTTCTACAAGCGCTTTATGAGGCCCAATGCAGACGAGAAGAATCTTATTTTTGTGTCTCGCGTAGCAACTATTGTCATAATGGCTTTGTCAGTCGGTGTTACCCTGATCTTGTCTACAATCTCGGCCGCCTGGGGTTTTATCATCGAGGCGGGAGCGGGCCTGGGACTTGTGCTTATCCTGAGGTGGTTCTGGCATCGAATCAATGCATGGAGCGAGATCACGGCGATGGTGACGCCCATGATTGTCTACGCCATTATTACTTTCGGCAACCACCATCACGGCTGGAATCTTCAATTCCCCGACACACTCTTTTATCTTGTGCCTACTACCACCATTGCGTGGCTTACAGTGACATTCCTGACGAAGCCGACAAACACTGAAACCCTTATAAAATTCTATCGACGCGTCCATCCGGGTGGAATTGGATGGCGGGCGATCGAACATCTCGTGCCTGAAACGAAAGGCGATTCAGGGTTCATCGGACTCCTGTTCAATTGGATTGCCGGGATCGTTCTCGTGTACTCGATGCTCTTTGGCGTTGGAAAGCTCATCTTAGGAATGCATACTGAAGGATTGATCTTTATCCTGGTTGGTTTGGCGGCCAGTGGGGTGATCTACTGGAATTTATCGAAAAGGGGATTTAAGGAATTAGTGAACTGAGCTATGACGAAGAAAGTGCGAATACTGTTCATTTTTTGTATATCAATTGTGCTGATTGCGGTCGCATGGTATTTCTTTTTCCCCGTTGAGGTAGAAACAATTTTTGTGAACGGCAAGGTTTATACGATGGATGATAATCTCAGCGTTGCCGAAGCCATCGCAGTGGACCATGGTAAGATCGCCGGGGTGGGGTCGACGGGTTCGATGACGCGGAGGTTCACAGCAAAAACCACAATCGACCTTCAAGGGAAGTCAGTTTTGCCCGGATTCATCGACGCGCATGCTCATTTCCTTTCACTTGGCGTAGCGCGCATGACCGTGGACCTCGGCGGGGCTGCAAGCGAGCAGGAGGTGGCGGAGAGAGTCAAAGCCCGTGTTGCAAAGGTTCAAAAAGACCAGTGGATTCGCGGAAGAGGATGGGACCAGAATCTATGGAAATCCAGGAAATTCCCGTCGCATCGCATGCTTGATGGAGTAACTCCCCAAAACCCAGTGTTTTTGACACGCGTCGACGGCCATGCATGTTGGGTGAATGCAAAAGCATTGAAGATGGCCGGCATCGCGAAAGAAATGAAAGATCCTCCGGGCGGCAAAATAGTGAGGGACGCATCGGGAAACGCAACGGGCGTTTTCATTGATGCGGCGATGGATCTGGTAGCGAAACACCTGCCGCCACTTTCCGACGCGGAATCAAGAGAGGCTCTTGACCTTGCTGTCAAGGAATGCCTGAGTTATGGAATTACCTCTGTCCAGGACATGGGCGTCGAGATGCGGGAGATTGAGCTCTATAAGAAGGCAATTGACGAACGAAAATTACCGGTCAGAATTTACGCTGCCATAGGCGGCGTTGGCGAAACATGGGATGCGTTTTTGAAGTCAGGTCCCCTTCTCGGATACGGAGACAACAGGCTCACCGTTCGCGCTCTCAAGCTCTATATCGACGGTGCCTTAGGGTCGAGGGGAGCGGCGCTCATCGAACCCTATAGCGACGACCCCGGGAACAGAGGGTTGACAATGTCTTCCGACGAAGAGTTGACAAAGGCAGTGGAGGATGCGCTGACGCATGGTTTCCAGGTTTGCACTCATGCGATCGGCGACCGCGGGAACAATATTGTCTTAAACGTGTATGAGGCTGCACTGAAGCGTCATTCGGTGCCTGATCACCGGTTGCGTGTCGAGCATGCTCAAGTCCTTGAACAAGGCGACATCCCGCGCTTCAAACAGCTTGGTGTTCTCCCCAGTATGCAGCCTACACATTGCACATCGGACATGTACTGGGCCGAGGCGCGTCTGGGTGCGCGTCGGGTTCGTGGAGCATATGCATGGCGGTCGTTGCTGGAGACCGGGGTTGTTATTCCAGGCGGGTCGGATTTCCCCGTGGAAGACCCCAACCCGTTGTTGGGAATTTACGCGGCCGTCACTCGAAGGGATCGACAGGGCAGCCCGTTGTCGGCTGAGCAAGTCAAAGCGCAGTTCCAACTCTCCCCGGATGGACTTGCGGACTCCACGTTGTTCAACGATGGCTGGTACGGAAATGAGAAAATGACTCGGGAAGAAGCTGTGAAGAGCTTCACACGATGGGCAGGCTTTGCCGAATTCGCGGAAGGGCTGAAAGGCTCACTCGAAAAAGGTCGACTTGCGGATTTTGTCGTTTTCTCAGACGATGTGATGAAAGTTCCAGCGAAGGACTTGCCCGGGATCAGTGTTGAGATGACGGTGGTGGGAGGGGAGACAGTGTACCGAAAGGCCGGACAACGGTAGAGATACTGTTTTCTTGTTTTTACTTTTAATTCTTCGTAGTTTTGCATCGCCAAGAGTAGCAATGAGTAGAAGTTAGCTCAAGGAACACAATCGAGATGCCATATAAGGTTCTGGTCGCCGACGACGACGAAGGGCAACGGAAGTCCCACGGGTTTGCCCTCGAAGTTGCGACCGCCATACTGGAAGACGAGATCGCCATCGTTGAAACGGCGACAAGCGTTGAGACTTGGCAGAAAATCAAAGCCGAGCAGTTTCAGTTGATTATTCTCGATAACGATTTCAAAGACACCAATCTCAAGGGACACTTGCCCGGCATTGCACTCCTTCAGTTGGCAAAAAAAGAGGGACCGAACAGGGCAACACCCGTGTTTTTCTGCAGCGCAGACGCGTACGACACTCTCAAAGCCATGGTCGAGAAGTACGGCGGGGTGTACCTGCCCAAGGTGGGCTATGACATTGAAAACGTCGCTCAGCTGTTCGCAGACAAAATGAAGAAAAAATAGCAATGCTCAAGTTCTTTCGTATACAAGAAAGGTCGCCACTGGTGACCTTTTTTTGTTCCTGAGCCACTCCATGGATACGAACGCCATTCTCAAAAAGAACTTCCGATACAACCTTCTTGAGGGAGCTCTGTACCTCAGTACGAACCCCATACTGTATGCTCCTGTTTTTTTCCCAGCCCTGATCAGGAATCTGGGGGGAGGCTCCCTCGCCGTTGGAGCATTTCCGGTCATGGTCTACCTTGTTTATTTTCTTCCGCAGGTTTTTGCTGCGCACTATGCAACCACCATGCCATTCAGGAAGCCTTTCGTCGTGCGGTGGGGGATGGTTCAGCGCATGTTGGTTCTTTTTCTTGGCGTCGTCATTGGTATGTTTGGCGCCTCCATGCAAACTCTCGCTTTGTTCGGTTTGTTTGTCCTTTTCTCGCTCAGTCAAGTCGCAGCTGCCATCTCAGCTCCCGCGTGGTTTGATTTGGTCGTTAAAACCACGACGGACTCCGACCGTGGGAAGCTTATGGGCCTGCGCACGGCGTCGGGATCGATCCTCGGGTTAGTCAACAGCGCGGTCCTCACGTATGTCATCGGCACGGTGGTCTTTCCGCTCAATTACGCCGCAATCATTCTTCTTATGTTTATCCTCCAAAGCCTTTCTCTTGTTATTCTCAATAGGGTTGAGGAAGTCGAACCGTCGCCTGTACGAGAAGCCATGCCGTTATCGAAGTTATACGAGAGGATTAAAGCAATCCTGGAGAACGACGCTGTTTTTCGCCGGTTCCTGATTTCTGCGGCTTTGCTCACCATCGGGTTAATGCCGTTTGGTTTTTTCCTGATTGCTGCTATGACCAGGTATTCGCTGGGGGAATCGTACGTCGGTTGGTTTACGTCAACGATCGTCTTCACTCAGATTTTCAGCGGTGTTGCGCTCGGCTATCTTGCGGACCGTTACGGGCATCGGTTTACTCTCCTTGTTTGTGCAGGAGCGACCTGCGGGGCTTCAATAGTCGCGCTTGCTAGCAACAACGTGTGGTACTACTTCGTCGTATTCTTCATGGTTGGTGTGAACCTGAGCCTCGAACTTATTACGCGGTATAACTTTGCCGTAGATTGTGCGCCCGAGAACGACCGCCCGATGTATATCGGTCTCATGAATGCCTGGCTGGCTCCGTGGTACTGCTTCAGTTTCCTGGGCGGCTGGGTTGCTGATGAATTCGGCTACGAGGTGGTCTTCGGAGGAGGGTTGGTGTTTGGGGTGATAGGAATTATTGTTCTCGTTTTGACACCCGACCCGCGTCGCTCCAAACTTGCGCTTTCCTCCAAATAGTTTTACATTTTTCACGTCCAACGAATCTTGCACAGCACTCACCATGTACGAACGTTGCCTTTCTGAAGCAGAGCGAATCGTCGCCGCCCACAAAGAAGTCGTGGTTCCCGTCAGAACAGTTTGGCAGGAAGTGATAGAGCAATCACGCAGCCAGGGTTTTGACATACCGACGGTTGCCGATTTTTCCACAATGCTTGAGGCGGACAGCCGCTTCGAGTTTCTTCCCTCAGCTCAGAGTATCTCCGAGCAGGCAGAATTCCTTCCAGACACAGAAGACCTGGATGAATTGGAGCTGGAAAAACTGGGCTTTTTTGGGGAAGATCGTGTCAAATTGAAACGTGTTCAACTTCCGATGGACCTCGAAGAAGACATGATGATTGAGAGTTTCATTCCAACAAAGACCCTACCCAGGAGTGGGCCCGACGCAAAAACTCACGCGCCTTCTCCAAAACTCTCTAAGAGAAAAGCACATCCTCGCACGACCCGTGGAAACCGGATTCTCCGGCGTTCCCTGAAAAAAACCCGTTAGCGTCCCATGCCGAGCGAACAGCTCTCCCCGTGGAAGGTCCGCGAGCTTATGACTTCCGCGATCGATCAATTGCAGAAAAAAGGTTTTGATGAGGCGAGACTCAATGTTGAGCTTTTGCTCTCCCATTCGCTCAGCTGTAAGAGAATTCACCTTTATACCGGCTTCGACAAGCCGCTGACCAAGCGTGAGGTGGATGAGTTCCGCATGCTGTTGGACAGACGCTTAAAGCATGAGCCTGTTCAATACATCATCGGTTCGACGAATTTCATGGGGCTCGAGCTCAAGGTCGATTCCCGTGTGCTCATCCCGAGGCCTGAAACAGAGAGCCTTGTGGAGCAGGTTGTCTTCGGATGTCATGAGCTTGATGAAGGGAGCAAAATTAACATCATAGAAATTGGAACAGGGAGCGGAAATATCGCGATTGCCCTGGCCAAGTACATCAAGAATGCTTTGATTACAACCATCGATAACAGCAGCGCTGCCCTGGAGGTAGCCGAAATAAACATCACAGCTCACGGAGTCGCTTCGAGAGTAACACTTCGAGAGATTGACGTCAATGAGCCAGTAGATCAGCTTTTGTTGCGGCGGTTTGACGTTCTCGTGAGCAATCCGCCGTATGTCCCCCCTGATGAATGGGAGGGCTTGCGGCCTGAGGTTCGGGATTACGAGCCCAGAAATGCGACGGCAGATTCGAAGGATGGCTTTGAATTCTACCGGCGTCTCGTGGAGTTGGCTCCCTACCTTCTGGTGGACGAAGGCGGTGTGTATGTAGAAGTGGGTTTCGGTCAGGCTCCCGAGGTGCGTCGTCTCATGGAAGCCGGTCATTTCTCTGGAGTATCTGTTACGCAAGATCTCCAGGGAACAAACCGTGTTGTGAATGGCCTATGCAGAGCGAAATCCAGGAATCCTGTGGTATCAAATTAGTTTCCTGGATCGCGTGCGTACTTTAGTCCAGCGGGTTCGGCGTTGTTCAGTGAGCATCGACAACAAAGTGCACAGTTTCATCGGTCCGGGAATGCTCATTTTACTCGGGGTCGGCCGCAATGACTCGGAGCGCGACGCAGTATACCTGGCCGAACGCTGCGCTGCCCTGAGAATTTTCCACGATGACGAGAAAAAAATGAACCTTTCAGTCCGGGAGGGCGGCGGATCCGCCATGGTGGTATCTCAGTTTACCCTCTATGGCGATACGAAAAAGGGCAACCGGCCCAGCTACATTGAGGCGGCTCCGCAGGAACTCGCCAGAGCTTTGTACGAGAGTTTCACTCGAAACCTCACCGAACAGATGGGAGTCGGCAAGGTGGAAACAGGCGTGTTTGGAGCGATGATGGATGTTGAGCTGGTGAATGACGGCCCAGTGACTGTGATGCTGGAGAGCAAGCCTGATGTACCTGTCCACTGAAAAAAACCTTCACTGAACGAGAAGTTTCCTTCTTTGCGTGTCATTCTTATTTTCCTGGACGGAGTGGGAATCGGCAGGAATGACCCTGCAACAAACCCTTTCTTTCAAGCCCCGCTGCCGACCCTGAAGAATCTTCTGGGAGGTCGGATCCCTCACCTGCGGCAAAGAAGTATTTCGACGACGCAGGCCGAGTGCAAACCCGTGAACGCAACATTGGGAGTACCGGGCCTTCCCCAAAGCGGCACAGGCCAGACCGCAATTTTTACCGGTGTCAACGCTGCAAAACGATTTGGAAAACACTTTGGCCCGTTTCCTCCTACGGCTCTTCGGGAAGTCATCAAGAGTCAAAACATCTTCCGACAAATCATGCAACTGGGGAAATCTGTCGTGTTCGCGAACGCGTTTCCGCAACGCTTCTTTGACTATACCAATTCAGGGACTCGCCGGCTTACGGTGACGACATTGTCGTGCAAGATGGCTGGAGTCCCGCTTTTCACGGCCGATGA
Source organism: Ignavibacteriales bacterium (assembly GCA_031406095.1). Lineage (GTDB taxonomy): Bacteria > Bacteroidota > Ignavibacteria > UBA10030 > UBA10030 > JANOGR01. The sequence continues at coordinate 29,786 of JANOGR010000225.1, read as the reverse complement.
CCTCCGAAGAAATGGCGCCGTGTCCGCTGAGCTGACACGAGAGCGCTGGCCGGAGCTCGGATGCTCCGACATCCCGCCCATCTCTGCCGCTGTGGCAGGAAAGCACCTCTGGACTATTGCCTCGCAGCATGATTTTACACTTTTTGAGTACTGGCTCACAGACCACGCAGGACATAGCCAGAAGATGGATTTTGCAGTGGAGACGCTTCACAAATTTGATGAATTCCTCGGTGGGTTTTTGGAGGACTTCGACTCGAAGCGCTCTCTTTTGATCCTGATCAGCGACCATGGGAACATCGAAGACCTCTCAACAAAATCGCACACGCGAAATCAGGTCCCGTGTATTGTAGTGGGCGAACGGCATCAAGAATTCCTGTCGTCCGTAAGAAACCTGACTCACATCACCCCGGGAATTCTCTCTTTGTTCCGTCAATCATGATGTTCAAAAGCAGGCCTGCGCTTCGGTTCATTTTACTGCTGGTCGCGGGAATCCTCCTCGCCCGTGAAATATCTCTCGGCGAATCATCGGCACTCTTGGTTTGTATGGTTTTTTTGGCGGCTTCGCTGGCTGGCATCATGCTGAAACGGCCTTTCCTCGCCAATGCAGGCCTTCACCTGTGCGTCGTTTCTCTGGGTTTCCTCCTTCAGTCGTATCATCAAGATCGGTCACATGCGAGAATTGTTGAAGCCGCCGGGCTTGAGGAGCCAATTGTCATCGAAGGGTCTGTGGATGGGGATCTGGTGAGGCAGGAGAATGCCTATCGCTTTACTTTGAGTTCGGAAAAACTTGTCCGGCAGGGAGTGACCTCTGAAACAGACCGAAGGTATCTTGTTATAGCCCGGAAATACTTGAAATCCCTTGAGGGAGTTGTGCCGGGCGCTTCGGTGAGATTGCAGGGGGCTCTCCAGCGAATGCCCATGACCCGGAATCCGGGTGAATTCGATTACGGCCGTTACCTTCGGCTCAACAATATCCATGGAGTCGTGATTCTGAAAGATTCCGATTCTTTGAAAGTCAATGAGTCCGGCGCTTCCACGTTTCATGGCCTGGTTGGCCGCTTGCAAAAAGCGCTGTATGGAGCGCTCGACCGGCATCACGAAAGAGAACATTCGAGTTTCATCAAAGGAGTAGTGCTCGGCCATCGGGAAGATATTTCATTGGAGATGAAGCAGTCCTTTATGGACACGGGGACAATTCACATTCTTGCCGTTTCAGGCTCGAACGTGGCGGTCGTGGCTTTGGCTTTTTACTCTATCCTCGGTCTCTTTCGGTTTCCGAAGACGGCGACAACGCTTGCGGTGATCGCAGCGTTGTTTGGTTACATGATCATTACGGGGTTGAGCCCCTCGGTGATTCGAGCCACAATTATGGCAGTGGTAATTCTCGTCGGTATGGCGCTCGAACGTAAGACCGATGTGTACAATTCTCTGGCGGTCGCTGCCGGCATATTGCTCCTCTGGGATTCCAACTATTTGTTCGATGTCGGTTTTCAGCTGTCATTCGCGGCAGTCCTGTCAATTGTCTATTTCTACCCGTTGTTTGCAGCTTTTATCAAACGCATTCCCGATTGGCTTGAAGAAATCAAAGGGATAGACTATGTGCTCAAGCTTTTCGCAGTCTCTCTTGCTGCCCAAATAGGGACGTTGCCTTTCACAGCGTATTACTTCGGCCGGGTGTCCGTGGTTTCCATACTTGCGAATCTGATCGTTGTTCCTCTTTCCGGACTCAATACGCTGCTCGGTATTGCGACGATGTCGTTTTCATTCGTGAGCGATTTTGTTGCATCAAGCTACGCAGCCTTGAACACTGTATTCGTTTCGTTCCTCCTTGGTTTTGTTAAGGTCGCGTCTCAAGTGCCGTTTGCCTACGTGGAAACGAATCACGTGTCTCTTTCGACCGCTTCCCTCTATTACATTGGCGTGCTCGTCGTCTTCAATATCTCGAACCCGTCGTTTGTGAAAAAAATGGCGATCGCATTCTTGATATTGGCAAATGTGCTGACTTTTGACAAGATCACGGCTAGGGCGTTTCCCAAGCTTACCGTAACCATGTTGGACGTTGGTCAGGGTGACGCGATTTTCGTGGAATTTCCTAATGGCAAAACTCTCCTTGTGGATGCGGGACCGAAAATCTGGCATTATGATGCTGGAGAGAAAATCGTCACCCGCTTCTTGAAGCGCAGCGGCTTAACGTCCCTGGACGCGGTTCTCATTTCGCATCCGCACATGGATCATTTTGGAGGACTGCAGTCCGTGTTTCTGAATGTGGACGTCGGCCAGATCATTGAAGGCCTGGCGCCTCCGGACACAGGCGTGTATTTCAACTACATGAAAGTCGCATCTGAAAGAGGGACCATCCGCTTTCAAACCGGAATGGGAAAGGTTCTGACAATGGATGAGGACGTCAGGATCTATGTTGTCCACCCGATCGGAAGCGAAAATGTTGCATCTAATGAAAACAACAGTTCCGTTGTCTTCAAATTGGAATACGGAAACACCTCGATGCTTTTTACCGGCGACGCTGAAACGGAAGCGGAAACGAAAGTTGCAAAACGATACGGAAGTTTTCTTCGAAGTCAGGTCGTGAAGGCCGGCCACCATGGGAGCAACACAAGCTCTTCCGACCTGTTTCTTCGCACCGTGAGGCCCCGCGCAGCCCTGGTTTCCGTCGGACTGAATAACAAGTTCAGGCATCCCTCTCCTGAAGTTCTCGGGAGAATGAAGCAGGACGGGATTGACGTCGCCCGGACGGATGAGGAAGGAGCCATCGTATTTCAGTCGAATGGAAGAGAATGGGAGAGAGTTCAGTGGCGCAACTGAATGATTGATTCTCCTCTCCTTCTTCTGTACCTTGCCCTCAAGAAATCCGCTGATATAGACTTCTTCACAACTTTTGTAAGAACATGAATCCTCCAACGCCAGATCCTCTCCGTCAATGGGAAGCAAAGACCCTTCAGCCGTCGCTACAGAAGGCGCCGGAACGAAAGCAGGTTTTCGCCACAGATTCCGGGGTTGAGATTGAACGACTGTATGTACCCGGTGATGTGAAGTATGAAGACAAGCTTGGTTTTCCTGGAGAATTCCCGTTCACGCGAGGGATTTATCCGACCATGTATCGAAACAAGTTGTGGACGATGAGGCAGTATGCCGGTTTTGGAACGGCGGAGAAGTCCAACGAGCGTTACAAGTATCTTATCAGTCATGGGACAACCGGCTTGTCCGTGGCTTTCGACCTCCCAACCCAGATGGGGTACGATTCCGACCATGTGATGGCAGAAGGCGAAGTCGGCAAGGTGGGCGTTGCCATCGATTCTCTGGCAGACATGGAGGTTCTGTTTGACAGCATCCGCGTGCAGGACGTTACTACTTCGATGACGATCAACTCGACAGCGGCCATCCTTTTGTGCATGTATGTGGCCCTTGCCAGGAAACAAGGTGCGGACCTGAAAAGAATATCGGGGACTGTCCAGAACGACATCCTAAAGGAATACATTGCCAGAGGAACATACATATACCCGCCCGGACCGTCCATGCGCCTGGTGACCGACCTGATTGAATGGTGTGCGAAGGAAATCCCCAAATGGAGCGCGATCTCCATCAGCGGGTATCATATTCGTGAGGCGGGGGCAACTGCCGTTCAGGAACTGGCTTTTTCCCTTGCCAATGCAATCGCATACATTGAGGAGGTGCAGAAAAGAGGTCTCAACGTTGACGAATTTGGAAATCAGATTTCGTTTTTTTTCAATGCGCACAATAACTTTTTTGAAGAAATAGCAAAATTTCGCGCAGCCCGCAGAATCTGGGCGCAAATCATGAAGACCCGTTTTCACGCACAGCGGCCCGAAACCATGAAACTGAGATTCCACGCGCAAACAGGGGGCGCCACTCTCACTGCCCAGCAAGTGGATAACAACGTTGTGCGGGTGACAACACAGGCATTGGCTGCTGTTCTCGGGGGATGCCAATCCCTGCACACAAATTCCCGGGATGAAGCACTGTCGCTGCCTACGGAAGAGGCCGCGAGGTTGGCGCTTCGAACCCAGCAAGTCCTGGCGTACGAGTCCGGTGTGGCCGACACCGTGGACCCTCTGGGAGGTTCGTATTTCGTGGAGAAGCTCACGGACGGCATCGAAGAACGCGTCATGGAATACCTGGAAAAAATCGAGATGATGGGTGGAGCATTGAAGGCGATTGAGCTGAATTTTTTCCAGAAGGAAATCGCTGAAAGTTCATACCGATACCAGCAGGCCATTGAAAAGAAGGAGAAGATCATCGTTGGGGTCAATGAATTTACCGAGCATGCGGAAAAGGAAGTTCAGCTTCTTGAGGTAGACCAGAATACGAGAACCAAGCAGGTCGAGCGGCTTGCAGCCACAAAACGGAGGAGAAACACGGGAATGGTTCTCAAAACGCTGAGTGAACTTGAAAAGCAGGCCAAGGGCTCTGGTAACACCGTTCCACACATACTGGCTGCGGTGGAACAATATGCCACAGTGGGAGAAATTTCAGATGTTTTCCGAAAATCGTGGGGAGAGCATCGCAATGAATGACGCACGATTCGACCGTTTTTTTCCGAATGACTGGGGAGCAGCTTGATTTTGAACGCACAAATGCGTTAATAGTACCAAATCAATGAGGGTTCAGCGTATCGATTAATTGTTAGAGCCTGAGAGGAGCTTAGGTTGCTCCGTTTTTTGAAACATTCTCCGCTGCAGGGTTCATGCACGAAGGCAATTGTCCATCGGCTTCGGGGTCATGGGATGTTTGGATCCCAAGGCCTTCGAAGGCTGTGGCTTGCTTTTCTCTTCGTTTCCTCTTTCTCCTTTGGTCAAAACAAAAGAATGGTCGTCGACGGAAACCTCCGTCTCGAAGGAGGCTCCATCCCGTCAACGACCATCATACGTGTCCTCCGCTCAGACTCCTCCATCGCGAAGTCGATTTCCCTGTATGATCCCTCCAACGGCAAGTTTGGCGTTCGACTGACCGATGGCGATGGGTTCGAAGATGAAGAGAGGGTTCTTTTTCGCGTCGTCATCTCGTCCCGGGATTCTTTCCTCGCAAGACTGAACCCGGGGGTGCTTTTTCGCGGTGCGGAATTGCCTGCGCAAGCGCCAACGGTCAAGGCCGACATTTTCAGGAATCACATTCCCCAATGGCGCAGAGTACTTCCGGATACGACCATAGCGGAAGGTCAGAGTCTTCGCTATCGCATGAGTGCCTATGACCTCGATGGCGATACTGTTTTGTATCGAATTGCCAGAGCGCCCTCCGGTTCGGGGATCGATCGCATCAACGGACTGTTTTCTTGGACTCCAACATACGATCAGGCTGGTGAATACGAAGTTATTTTTGCCATCGGCGACGGACACAATTCTGATGCATCCAGAACAATACTGCTCGCTGTCAAAAACACGAACCGGCCTGCGTATTTCAAAACTCTTCCGCATGACACCACGATTCTGGAAGCTCAAACGTTGACGTATGGCCTCTCGGGCGATGACCCGGATGACGATCCGGTGCATTTTTCATCAAATCGACTTCCCGACGGCGTAGCTCTTGATTCGTTACGCGGGCGGTTGGAGTGGACTCCGGGTTATGACCAGGCCGGAACGCATCAGCTGATGGTTTCCGTGTTAGATAAAGACCATGCAGGAGTCAGAGCCGCATTCCGAATCTCCGTTGTGAATGTCAATCGCGCTCCCCGGTTCACGGCTGCTCTTCTGGACACGGCGATTGAAGAGGGCCAGGAATTGCGACTCCGCTATGCAGGGAAGGATCCCGACGGCGATACTGTGAAATTCCAATTGGTGACCGGGCGGGTGGGTGCCACTGTTTCAACAAGTGGCTTTCTTCAATGGAGACCTACCTTCAGGCAGTCGGGTTACCACACGCTAGAAATAGCCATCAGCGACGATTCACTCCGAACGGTGATGTCCACGAATATCCAGGTGGTAAATGTAAACCATATGCCTTCTCTGCCACTACTCGTCCAGCCGGCTGAAATGGACACGGTTGCCATCAACTCATCAAGGCCGATCATTTTTGGTTGGACAAAGTCACACGACGAGGATTCGGACGATACTCTTCGATACGGCCTTCGCATAAAAGGAGAATCGCTTGATACGACGGTGACGGGTATTCGGGATACGACGCTCGCGTTGAACCTGCGGACGAGATTACAAGCGGGGTCGGTCTATTCGTTCATGATTTCCGTTTCCGACGGATGGGTTCAACTGGCCACGCCAACATCTTCTTCATTCCGGACTTCTCCAGCGGTACTACCAAAGGAGATTGGCGTCGCTGCACCCCGCATGTTTTCTTTGGAACACAATTTTCCTAACCCGTTTAATCCAACGACTGCTATTCGTTTCGGGATTCCGGAAAGAAGTTACGTAAAACTCACTGTGTGGAATATGCTGGGAGAGCAGGTGCAGGTACTTGTTTCCGAAGAGAAGGAATCTGGAATTTACGAATCCATGTTTCGAGCGGAGAATTTACCGAGTGGCGTGTATCTTGTGAAGCTGGAGGCTCACCCCGTCATGGGAACCGACAGGAAGGATTTCATCAGCACGAAGAAAATGATACTGGTGAAATAGAGTTGCATATATCGTTTGAGTGAGCAGCCATCCTCCGGATGGCTTTTTCGTTTTCTACCATCTTTTTCTTTATATTGCCCCATGCACGCGTCTAAATCAGAATTGACATTGATACGGTCGTTGTCGCAAAAGAAGTTTCGTGAAACCGAAGACAAGTTCATTGTCGAAGGGTGGCGTTCAGTCCATGATGCCTTGCACTCGTCTTACAAGATCGACCTTGCCGTCGTTCTGCAGAACCATGTAGAAGAGAACGCTCATGAGGATGTATTGGACAGGTTGCGGGAACTGAAGATACCAGTAAGGGAAATCACGGAAAAAGAACTGAATCAGATAAGTGAAACTGTGCACTCGCAGGGGATTGTAGCCGTAGCGAGAAAGAAGAAATTCACAATCGACGATATACTCGGCGGAAAGAAACGTCTTATCATCATGGGGGATAGCATAGCAGACCCTGGAAATCTAGGGTCGATCGTCCGATGTTGCGATTGGTTCGGTGTTGACGCACTTCTTCTTAGCCGGGGATGCGTAGAGTTGCACAACGAGAAAGTCGTTCGTTCATCTACAGGGTCACTTTTCCACGTGCAGGTGGTCGAAGACGTAGACTTTTCCGATGTTCTACCCCAACTCAAGAAACAGAGTTTTGCGATCATAGCAACCGCAGGAGATGCCCCGTCTGAATATACAAAGATCGACCCAGCAAGGAAGATTTGCCTTATCTTTGGGAGTGAGGCCCATGGTGTCAGTAAGGAAGTGCACAAAACAGCCGACCTGATTGTGAAAATCCCGAAATTTGGCCAAGCTGAGTCATTGAATGTCGGGGTTACTTGCGGCATTATCCTGGCTCACCTGAAAATGCAAGGCGTCATAAAAGGCACTAGTAAATGTTAACATCTGTCCCCGGGTTTAAAGTTGGTCACTACACTGACGCCGCGGCGTTGACTGGTTGCACAGTCGTTCTTTGTCCGCCCAAAACGAGAGCGAGTTGCGAAGTGCGGGGCGCTTCTCCGGGAAGCAGGGAACTTGCTTTACTTGCCCCCGACAAGACCATGCAAGAGGTACATGCCATTCTCCTCACGGGGGGAAGCGCATTCGGGCTTGCTGCCGCAGATGGAGTAATGCGGTATCTCGCGGATCACAATATCGGTTATGAAACTCCCTGGGTAAAGGTGCCAATCGTGCCTGCGGCTGTTGTCTTTGACCTGAATGTGGGCAAAAGTTCGGTTCGACCGGATGCGGAATCAGGTTACGAAGCGTGCAAAAACGCCAAAAGCGGGATCTTGTCAGAGGGAAATATTGGTGCGGGCACAGGAACCACGATCGGGAAATGGAAAGGGATGGAATTTTGGATGAAGGGGGGATTTGGATCGGCCTCACAATCCATCGATGACCTTGTCGTTGGTGTGGCAGCGGTCGTTAACTCCGTAGGCGATATTATTGGAGAAAGCGGGAGAGTTCTGGCAGGATCGAGGTCGATCGACGGCAAGTTCTACGGCGATTCAGACCCGCATCGGGTTTTTGCGCGGGGAAAAGTTTTGGAACGTACGAATACAACACTCGTTGTTGCTGCGACAAATGCCGACCTCTCCAAAGTAGATCTTCACAGAATCTGCCAGCGCATGCATGATGGGATGGCCAGGGCAGTCCAGCCTGTTCACACTTCGTATGACGGCGACGTGACCTTTGCCCTTTCCTGGGGCTCTGTGCGTGCGGATGTTGACATGGTCGCTGAAGTTGCGGCCCGGTTGACTGCGGATTCCATTCGAAGAGCCGTGAAAGCCGCAAAAAGCGTTCAGGGAATCCCGGGTCTCGCCGGTCTCTGACCTCATCCCTTTTTGAACTCACTCGTTTTTCAGGTATATTTACAACTTATGGACTGGATCCAGGACATCCTGCAACAGATTTCAGCAGAAAACCTCGTTCGGGCCGGGTATGTGATCATGGCTCTCGTCGTTTTCGCGGAAACAGGGTTGTTGGCTGGTTTTTTCCTCCCCGGTGATTCGCTTCTGGTTACTGCCGGAGTCTTTGCGGCGCGGGGAGATTTCGACATTGTTTTTCTCAATGTGCTCCTGAGTATAAGCGCCATCGTCGGCGACGCCGTCGGATTTCAAATCGGCAAGCGTGCAGGAAAGGCTTTGTTCGACAGGCCTGATTCTCGTTTTTTCAAACAGCGATACCTCGTGAAGACGCAAGGGTTTTATGATAAACACGGTGGAAAAACGATCGTGCTCGCGCGGTTCATCCCGATTCTCAGAACTTTTGCACCGACCATTGCGGGAGTTGCCGGAATGGGTTACTTGAGGTTCGCCAGTTTCAACGTTTTTGGTGGAATTTTATGGGTTCTCAGTTTGACGATGCTGGGATACCTGCTCGGTAATGCCATTCCGAACCTTGATAAAGATATCGACAAGGTGATCATTCTTGTCGTGTTCATCTCGATTACCCCGATTCTCTGGCACTTTATCAAGCCGAGACTGTTCCCGGCCAAGAGCGCTCCCGTCGAATAGACAATGAAAACTTCCCATTCGGCTCATCGAGTTTCACTCCCCCGCGCTTTGTCCAAACTGGGCCTAACTTCTCGATCGAGAGCGCTTCTGGACATCGCGGATGGAAAGGTTAGTGTCAACGGAAAGATCGAGCAGAACCCGCATCGGTGGGTCAACATGAAAGAGGATAAGATCCTTGTCAGCGGCAGAGAATCCAAGCCCCGGGGGAAGCATTACCTCATTTTCCACAAGCCCGTGAATGTTATCACAACTACATCGGACGAAAAAGGAAGAGAAACCATCTACGATGTGCTGGGTTCTAAAGGAACCGGCCTCATTCCAGTCGGCAGACTCGACAAAAACAGCAGCGGATTGCTTTTGCTGACGAATGACAATCAGGCGGCCGATTTCCTCTCAAACCCCGAACATGAGATTCACAAAACCTACGATGCCACTATTGAGAAACCAATAACACCTTCTGACTTGCAGAAGCTCCGCGAGGGAGTGGAAATCATATTGAGCGGCAATGTCTATCGAACGAAGCCCGCTGAAGTGACCATGTTGAGTAAAACGAAAATCAGGATTTCCATCGCCGAAGGTAAGAATCGTCAGGTTCGAAAAATGCTGGAAGAGCTGGGATTTTCAGTACTTCATCTTGTTCGAATTTCTGTAGGCCCTTTTAAGCTCGGAACGATGAAGTCGGGACAGGTACGTGAATTGTCAGCTGATGAAGTCGAGCTTCTGAACGAGATGATGAAAAGGAAACGCGTGACCCGGGGATCCCGCGTGCAGAATAGTTCGCACGATTGAACGAATGCCCCGCATTGCATGTCGAATCGTCGAGATATGTGTGTTCAGACGCGTGGTGGGAAAACCCCAGTACTTAATTCTCAAACGGTCTAAGAAAGACAAGATCTATCCGGGGATTTGGCAGATTGTGACAGGTTTCATGGACGCAGGAGAGAAGGCTGTCGATGCCGCGTTACGCGAGGTGAAGGAAGAAACTGGTGTAGCCCCGGGCAGGTTCTGGATTGTTCCACATGTTAATTCTTTTTATGTTACTGACAAGGACACTCTGCATCACACCATATTCTTTGCTGCCGAATTTCCAAAGACATCCAGAGTCGCTCTTTCGAGAGAGCATGAAACATATCGCTGGATCGGATTCAAGTCCGCACATGCGAAGTTGGTTTGGCCGGGCCAGAAAAAAGGGCTTCGGATTGTGCGCGACTACATTGTCGGCAGGAAGGAAGCGGGGAAACTCACCGAGTTGAGAATTCTGAAAACAAGAAAGGACAGGCCTTGAGTTTGCTCGTTGTCGGATCTGTTGCACTCGATTCAGTCGAGACGCCATTTGGGAAGGCGAAAGAGGCTCTCGGAGGTTCGGCCGTCTACATTGCAATTGCGGCAAGTTACTTCACGGCTCCAATTCGGCTGGTCGGAGTGGTGGGAGGCGATTTCCCGAAAAAGCATATTGAGTTTCTCGAGGAGCGTAATATCGACCTTGAAGGATTGCAGGTGGTCCAGGAAGGAAAGACGTTTCGATGGGGAGGCCGATATCACTACGACCTCAATACGAGGGATACCTTGTTCACTGAGTTGAATGTTTTTGAGAAATTCAACCCGGTCATTCCCGTAAGTTACACTAAATCGGCATATGTGTGCCTCGGCAATATTGACCCTGTTTTGCAGCGACAGGTTGTTGAGCAGATCCAGAAACCTCGACTGGTCGTCGGTGATACGATGAATTATTGGATTGAAACGAAGCCGAAAGAACTCACTGAGATCTTGAAAGCGATGGACGTTCTCGTTGTCAACGAGTCCGAAGCGCGTTTGCTGACCCAGGAACCGAACCTCATCAAAGCGGCCAAGCGCATCATCAAACTCGGTCCTCGGGTCGTGATCATCAAGAAAGGTGAGCACGGCGCTTTGCTCGTGACGGAGGAAACGATTTTTTCGGCTCCCGCTTATCCGCTCGAAAACATTTATGATCCGACCGGTGCCGGGGATGTCTTCGCAGGCGGTTTTGCAGGATGGCTTGCGAAAACGGACGACATTTCGGCTGACAATTTGAAACGTGCGGTCATCTATGGAAGCACGCTCGCTTCGTTTTGTGTTGAGAAGTTCAGTGCCGAAGGTATTAAGGATTTGAGTCATCTGAGAATTCAGGATCGATATCGGTCCTTCATGGAATTGTCCCGCTTTGATGAACGGTAATCATGGTCAAGCCGGTCGAATGGAGAAACGGCAAACTTCGCTTCATGGACCAGACGAAGTTGCCTGTCGAAGAGGCGTATGTCGAGACCGATGACCCGATGTTGGTGGCCTCAGCGATCAAGAGCCTTGCGATTCGAGGCGCACCGCTCATCGGTATAGCGGCCGCCTACGGTGTGGCGCTCGCAGCGCAACGCCTGTCGGGTCAAAACGGAAAAAGCGAACTCACCATTCTTCACAAGGCTTTCACGTCACTTGCCGCAACCCGGCCGACAGCAATCAACCTGTTTTGGGCTCTCAGTCGTCAGCGTCGCGTCATGGAGGCGTTGAAGGATGAGCCAGTCGAACGACTGCAGTCTGCGTTGCTTGCTGAAGCACGGCGAATACATCAAGAAGATGAGGCTATGTGCACGCGGATTGGAGAGCTTGGCGAGCCGCTACTTCCCAATGCGGCTTCTGTGTTGACGCATTGCAACACGGGGTTTCTTGCCACAGGCGGATCCGGCACGGCGCAGAGCATCATCCTGAGGGCCTGGAAGCAATCACGACTCAAAAATGTTTATGTCGACGAAACCCGCCCGCTTCTCCAGGGTGCCCGGCTCACCGCGTGGGAGCTTCATAAACTCGGAATTCCATGCACGCTGATCACGGACAACACAGCGGCGTTTTTGATGCAGCGCGGCATGATCAATGTTGCCGTTGTCGGTGCCGACAGAATTGCGCAGAATGGCGACACCGCCAATAAGGTTGGAACGTACAACATTGCAGTGCTGGCTCATCACCACTCAATCCCTTTTTATGTTGCCGCCCCTACCTCCTCGGTCGATTTTGAGACGCCTAACGGCAAGATGATTCCCATCGAACAAAGAGCCGAAGAAGAAGTAGTTCGATTCGGCGGAAAACGTGTTGCCCCGGAAAACGTGAAGGTGTATTCCCCCGCTTTTGATGTTACACCCGGTTCGCTCATCACAGCAATCATAACCGAGAAGGGGGTTGCCATGCCGCCTTTCGTGGATACTTTGACGGGCGAGACGGCTCACATGAAGCACGAATTGAGTAAGAGATGATTACCAAAACAGAGGCGATTGTGCTGAAATCCATGAAGTTTCGCGATTCCAGCAAAATCGTCACTTTCTATACGCGTCGATATGGTAAATTGAAAGCAGTGGCGAAAGGCGCCCGTGACACTAAAAGCAAATTTGGAGCTTCGCTTGAGCCAATGACCCGGGTGGAACTCGTGATATACAGGAAGGAAAACAGGGACCTTCAACTGGTGACGCAGTCGGAAATCCTTTCTTTATACAAAAGGGTTCATTCCGACCTCGACAGGATGGCAGTCGCGATGACGTCTCTCGAACTTGTTGACAAGGTCATGCATGACGAGGAGGAAAATGCGCGGTTGTACTCAGTGATAGTCGAGTGTTTAGAGGTGCTGGAAATGACGGAAGGAAAAACGGAGTCGATTCTGTTGGCTTTTGAGCTGCGGCTCCTGGCGCTTTTCGGGTTTAGGCCTGCATTCGACCGGTGTGCCCTTTGCTCGAAACATCTCGGCGAAATTAACCCGGAGGCGCTTGCTCAACTTCAGACAGAAACCGGGTCAGTTCTTTGTCCATCTTGTTGTGAACAAGAAAGAGCGGCCTCACGTTTTGTGAATGTGAAACGACGAACAGAGGAAAGCCACAAAGCCAGGGTTGAGACGTTTGTCGTGCTGCAAAAGTTCCTTGACCTTCCACTGGGAGAAATTCCCGCGATCGGTTATTCTCTTTCCGTGGGGAACGAAATGAGTGAAACTTTGCGTTTGTACATCCGTCAACATTTTGAAGGTTTGAAACCGCTGAAAAGCATCAGAGTCTTTGAAAGCATAATTAACCACGAGTCAATATAAGGAGGTTTGCGTATGTCAGTACGTTCAGTTGTCACGGCAGTGTTGCTCATTGGGCTTGGAATTGTGTTCGGAGTTGTCCTCGTCTCCAGCTTTAAGGGTGTGAGCCCTTCATTTGCGGGCGAAGAGGTCAAATTAGGAGGGGGACCCGCTCCGGTGAAAGCGAGTCCATCCCTGGTCGCCTTGAACGAAGCGTTTCATGACATTTCGAAAACGGTGACTCCGACTGTGGTCTACATCCAGGTTGAATCAAAATCACAATCGGACTCCGACGAATCGCAACGTTTCTTCCATTTTTTCCCGGACCTTAGGAACATGCCGAAACGAGGGCCCGAAATGGGCGCCGGCTCAGGCGTGATTCTTTCATCCAGCGGATATATTCTGACGAACAACCATGTCGTGGAAAACGCGACAACAAACGGAATCGAGGTAAGACTTTCGGACACTCGCCGGTTCAAAGCAAAGCTTGTTGGAACTGACCGATTTACAGACCTTGCCGTTGTGAAGATCGAAGAAGACAATCTCCCCGTGGCATCGATAGGCAACTCCGACGAGCTGGAAGTAGGGCACATCGTCTTCGCTATTGGAAATCCGCTCGGGTTGAACTCAACAGTTACACAGGGTATCGTGAGCGCGCTGGGTCGTGGCAACATGCGCATTATCGACGATCGCGGAACGGGATACGCCATTGAGAACTTCATTCAAACAGACGCTGCGGTGAACCCCGGTAACAGCGGCGGAGCGCTTGTCAACATCTCGGGCGAGGTCATCGGGATTAACACTGCAATTGCCACGACGAACGCTCGATACCAGGGGTACAGTTTTGCCATTCCAAGCAACCTGGCCAAAAAAGTTGCGAATGACATTATCAAGTATGGTAAGGTGAGGCGAGGTTACATTGGCGTAAGAATCGAAGCGGCCGATGCAGTAACCGCAAAGGCTGCCGGGTTGGATAGGGCGCGTGGGGTGTTTGTGCGGGATGTCAATTCAGGCAGTGCCGGTGAGGATGCCGGCCTCGAGCCTGGAGACATCATCCTTTCAGTGGACGGAAAGGAAGTGAATACTCCTAACCAACTGCAAACGATCGTCGCATCACACTACCCGGGTGAGACCGTTGCGTTGAAAATCTGGAGGAACAAGAGAACCATCGACAAAAAAGTAACATTAAAACCGCAGGATGACGATGAAGAGACCATTGCGGCCAGGGACACAAAAAAGAGTGAGCCCGAAGTTCGCGAGAACACTGGCTCGAAACGTATCGATGTGGCTGAGCTTGGCATTGTGGTGCGCGCATTAGACGGCAAATCGAAGAAAAAATACGACGCAGAGAACGGTGTGGTCGTGGAGGATGTGGACGCGATGAGCGCTGCCCAGGAACGAGGGCTTCAAAAAGGAGACCTGATTATGGCTGTTGGCGACAAGCCTGTCTCTTCGCCGACTGAGTTCGAATCCGAAATCAAAAGGTTGAAACCGGGAGATGCCGTCATGCTGCGGGTGAGGGGAGAAGACAAGAGGTCACGCTACGTGGCTATTGAAATGCCAAAGTGACACCATTGTTTCCTCAGTTCAAAGTGAAGGGCGCTCGAGTGATCGGGCGCCCTTTGTGTTTTCGGGGGAATCATTGAAACTGCAGCGATTTTTGCGTTAATTGACTCTCGCTGAAAATGTAGGACGGGACGCTGTCCCGTCCTCAAGTTTGGTCGGATCAGCGATCCGACCTACAAGAAAAGCTACTTTTTCAGTGAGAACTAATTGACTCTCGGAACGAAGAAAGGGACCGATGTGATCCGTTACTATACGGCAGGAGAATCGCACGGAAAAGCGCTCGTTGGAATCGTTGAAGGCATTCCGGCTGGACTATCGTTGACTGCAGAGTATATCAACCACCAGCTCAAAAGACGCCAGCAAGGGTACGGGAGAGGGGGGAGGATGAGGCTGGAATCAGACCGTGTGGAAATTCTGTCCGGCGTACGTTTCGGACTGACGTTGGGTTCGCCAATAGCCCTGGTGATTCGGAACAAGGATTCCCACAATTGGTTGGAAAGAATGGCCGTGGAATCTGACGGCAAAGGTGTCGAGAAAATTACCGTTCCAAGGCCTGGTCATGGGGATTTTGTGGGGTATATGAAATACCGCTATGATGATGTCCGCAATGCGATCGAGCGTGCCAGTGCGCGGGAAACTGCTATGCGGGTGGCGTGTTGCACCGTGGCGAGGAAATTCCTCGAGCAATTTGGCATGTTTATCGGAAGCCATGTGTTGAGCATCGGACAAGCCGCTTTGAGAGATAGCTCCCGAGTGAATACACTCATCGCAAAATATTTAAAGGCATCGTGTGGAGCGTACAAGGTGACAGAGGAAGCAGACAAATCACAAGTCCGGATGCTGGATAAAAAGCCCGAACAAAGAGCAGTGACGGAGATTCGCAAGGCAAAAAAAATGGGCGACACCCTCGGGGGTGTGTTTGAAGTGCTCGGCACCGGCCTCCCGATCGGGCTCGGGAGCTACGTCCACTATGACCGAAAACTCGACGGTCAACTGGCTCAGGCGTTGATGTCAATTCACGCGGTGAAGGGAGTTGAAATCGGGAACGGGTTTGCGAACGCCGGGCAGCATGGATCCCTGGTTCATGATGCATTTACCGTGTCGAAAGGAATGATTGGCCGCAAGACAAACAGGGCGGGAGGATTGGAGGGTGGCGTCACGAACGGAGAGATGCTCGTCCTTCATGCAGCGATGAAACCGATCTCTACGCTTGCGCATCCGTTGAAATCTGTGGATTTGAAGACCATGAAACAAGTCGACGCCCGCTATGAAAGGTCGGATGTCTGCGCTGTTCCGGCTTGTTCCGTGATTGGCGAAGCGGTGATCGCCCCGGTACTTGCCAATGCATTCCTGGAAAAGTTCGGAGGTGATTCGGTGGAAGAGATTAAGGAAAGATACAAGGGCGGGCGGGATCAAAATACCGACTGATGCGATAACCCAGAACAGTTCTGAGCGTATTCCACTTTGTAGAGACAGAATACACATCGCCATTCCGTCAAAAGGAATGCTGGACAGAGTGATTTGCGGCAGAAACCTTGACTTTTTCTATGAATTCTCCTATATTTTTAAAGAGGAAAGGCATTCAACCTTCAAGAAACAATTGAGCCAAACGCTCTAAAACTGTGAGGAGGTGTTGTCGTCTTCAGTACTCACTACGAAACCGTTCACACCAACGGGAAAATGAATCGAAAGGTGCTCGTGCTGAACCACAACTACGAGCCCCTGAGTGTTTGCAATGTGAAGAAAGCAGTTGTTCTCTTGTATCTTGGCAAAGCTGAATTGATCGCCGCCAGTGAAGGAAGATCTCTCCACTCCGTCTCCATAACGATGCCGTTTCCAAGCATCGTCCGCCTCTCTGTCTACGTCCGTGTTCCATACAAGAAAATCGTCCTTTCTCGTAAGAATATCCTGCGTCGCGATAGCCATCGGTGCCAGTATTGCGGCAAATCCGATGTTTCGCTCACAGTGGACCACATCACGCCTCGAGCCCGTGGCGGCCTTGACACGTGGGAAAACCTCGTGTGCGCGTGCATCGATTGCAACAACAGGAAGGGCGATCGTACGCCCGGTGAAGCTCATATATCCCTGCAGCGGAAGCCAATACGGCCGAATCATGTGATGTTTATCCGACACTTCGTTGGCAGTGTGGATGAACATTGGAAGCCTTATCTGTTCATGAACTAGTCTGTTGGGCGTAAGGAAGGAGTTCTTCGTTCCTCGTTGAGCCAAAGAAAAAAAGCCATTCTCAGTGGCATGAGGCCGACTGGGAAGCTTCATTTAGGCCATCTTGTGGGGGCACTTGAAAACTGGGTAAGCCTGCAACATGAGTATCAAAATTATCACTTGATCGCAGACTACCATGCTCTCACGACAAACCCGGACACGGAGGAGATTCATCGGAATTCAATTGACATGCTCATGGATTGGCTGGCGGCAGGCATAGACCCAAAGCTGAGCCCCATGTTTCGCCAATCACAGATTAAGGAGCATTCGGAGCTTCATTTGATATTTTCTATGCTGGTGACGACCGCCCGGTTGGAGCGGAATCCCACACTCAAAGAACAGGTTCGCGATTTGGAAATGGAGAACATCAGCTACGGACATCTCGGCTACCCCGTCTTGCAGGCGGCAGATATACTGCTGTATAAAGGGGAAGTCGTCCCAGTGGGAGAAGACCAGTTGCCGCATATCGAAATTACGAGGGAAATTGCAAGGCGTTTCAACGCGCAGTATAAGAAGGTCTTCCCCGAGCCGGAGGGGAGAATCACGAAGTTTGGCAGGCTTCCCGGGCTTGACGGAAAGCGCATGAGCAAATCGGTTGGGAATACGATCTTGTTATCAGACAACCCGGAGACGATCAGTAAAAAACTGAAGACGGCTGTGACGGACTCGCAAAAAATCCGAAAAGGTGACCCCGGGCGGCCCGATATCTGCCTTGTTTTTTCGTATCACACGAAGTTTAACTCCGCCGAGGTTCCGGAGATTCGCAAAGGATGCGAGAGTGGACAACTCGGCTGTGTCGATTGCAAGTTGAATTGTGCAAACCACGTTGCTGAAGCTCTTGCCCCGCTCAGGGAGAAAAGATTCCACTTTGAAACACATCCCGAAGAGATCAACCACATCCTTGAAGAGGGTGAATTGAAAGCGAGAACCGTTGCCCAGCAAACGATGGGGGAAGTCCATGCAGCGATGCGGATTGGTTGATAGATCAGTGAAGAGGTTCGCCTCCCATGTATAGCGTCAAACTTCATAATTTTGAAGGTCCGATGGATCTTCTGCTGTTCTTCATCAAGCGCGATGAACTGGACATCTACAACATTCCCATCGCGAGGATCACGAAAGAGTTTATGGAGTACCTGCATTACATGCAAGAGTTGGACCTCGAAGTTGCGGGCGAATTCATGGTGGTGGCCGCGGAGTTAATGCAGATCAAAGTGAAAATGCTCCTGCCGCCCGAACCTGATGAGGCAGAAGAAGAGGATCCGCGGGCAAACCTCATCAAACGTCTTGTCGAATACAAGCGTTTTAAAGAAGTTGCTATGGAAATGTCCCGCCGCGAAGACGAGCGGCGACAAATATTCTCAAGAGGATACCGGGCCGCTGATGAACACATTTCGGTGGAAGAGACTGCTGAAGACATCATGAAGGACGTAACTCTTTTCGACTTGATCGCGTCGTTCAAATTTGCCGTCGACAGAATGCCGAAGAAGTTCGTCCATGAAATTTTCAAACTCAATGTCACGATCGATGAACAGATCGCATATCTCACAGAGTTCTTCTCCCGGCGGTCGGAAGCGACTTTTTTTGAGCTTGTAAAGAGCATGACCGAAAAAATCTATGTGGTGGTGACGTTTATCGCCTTGCTGGAACTCATCCGTGCAAAGAAACTCATCCTTCGCCAGGCTGAACCGTTTGGTGAAGTTTCAATCATGCGGAGTCTCAACTAATGCAGGAAACCCAGACGCAAGAGACAGCGGTTCTCAGAGTCCCTTCCACAATGAAGAATCTTGTGGAAGCACTCATCTTTGCTGCGCAAGAGCCTCTGACGGTGAAGCAAATTAAAGGCATCTACGAACAGGGCGGCGAAGGCGAAACGCGTTCCATCAATGCTGATGAGGTTCGCGGAATTGTTGCAGAATTGAATGCGGAGTTTCAGCAGCAGGACAAGCCGTACAGGATTCTGCAAATTGCCGGCGGATTTCAGTTTGCGACGCTCGCCCAGTATGCAGAGTGGCTTGGAAAACTCTACAAAGAACAAGCGAGGCGAAAGCTCTCCCAATCGAGTACTGAAACGTTGGCCATCATCGCATACAAGCAGCCGATTGGACGACCGGAGATAGAAGCCATTCGTGGTGTGAACTGTGATTATGTCCTTGCAACCTTGCTTGAAAAAGACCTCGTCACGATTGTGGGAAGAGCGCCGACTCCCGGTCGCCCGCTGTTGTACGGCACGACCCGGGAATTCCTCAAGCATTTCGGCCTGAATGAAATTACAGACCTTCCACGGCCCAGGGAAATAGAAGAAATACTGGGCGAAAGCCAGTTTGAAACCGAGCGCCGCATGCTTGAGGCTCAAGCGGGTGCCCTCGAGATAAAAAAAGAAGAAGAAGATTTCAAATCGAGATTACCCCACATTCCAAAACGGAAGCCGGATCTGGACGGCGAAGTGAAAATCGTCGAACGAAAGAAGCAACGAGAAATAAAAACGGCGGGCTCGCAAGAACAGGATGAAGTAAAACATGCGGACCAGGAAAAGCTCGATTTTGCCGATAACAATCGGGTCGAAACCGCACCGGTTCCATCGGACGTCACGCTGCACATCGAACCTTCTGAAGACATAAAAACCGAGAACACGGATTCCGTTGACTTGCAACCTCTCGAGGTCGAACCTCCAGCGTTGATAAGTCCCCATGACAATGCCGACAAATCCGAGCCCGAACAGGTTGCAGAGCCTCCCTTGGAGAAGGCCGAATCGATCCCTGAGGAGGGTCTCAAGAGTAAAACTCTGCAGGCACGTCGGGAACCGGATGAGGAGTATTCAGAGCTAATGGTTCCGTTCAACGCAGCGCCCGCCGAGCCAACGATTCAACAACCCACCCCCGCTGTTTCTCAACCGGGGGTCCAACCCAAATCAGCGTGGCACAGCTGGAAACAAAAGATCCAGACGTTCATCAAGAAACTCTTCGGCTGAACAAGTTTCTCGCAATGGCCGGGATTGGTTCAAGGCGCAAGAATGATGAACTGATCCTCACCGGGGTTGTTTCCGTGAACGGCCGCACAGTGAAGGAACTTGGCTTTCAGGTGAAGCCTGCGAGTGATCGAGTAACCATCAACGGAAAATCGGTTGCTCTGGCACAAAAGAATGTCTATATCCTGTTGAACAAACCCAGGGATTGCATAACGACTTTAAGTGATGAGAAAGGCAGAACGACGGTCATAGACTATGTCCGTGTCAGGCAGAGAGTTTTTCCTGTTGGGCGGCTGGACCGGAATTCGACGGGCGTGCTCATCCTCACGAACGATGGCGCATTTGCAAACCGGCTTACACATCCCAAATACGAGATCGACAAGGAATACCGTGTTTCTCTTGATAAGAAGATTTCCACCGAGCATTTGGGTTTGCTGCGCCACAAGGGAGTACGCTTGGCAGACGGTCTCGCTCGCCCCAAGAGCGTCGAGGTCGTGAAAACCTCGGGAAGACAGCAGGTGGTTATCTCAATCCATGAGGGAAAAAACAGGGAAATCAGACGAATGTGTGAAGCGCTGGGGTATGTTGTCAAACAACTTGACAGGATTTCCTTCGGCGGAATAGGCCACGTGGGCGTGGCGAGAGGGAAATGGCGTTTTCTCAACAACAGTGAAGTGAGGCATCTGAGGGGCCTGTCGGAGGGAAAAACGAAAATCGGATGAAATTCAAACGCAGCAGTGGAATTTTGCTTCACCCAACCTCACTCCCGGGGCCGAATGGATGCGGGGATTTTGGCCAGGATGCATTCCGGTTTGTGGACTGGCTCGTCGCTGCGAAGCAGTCTCTTTGGCAAATGCTCCCGTTGGGCCCCACCGGCATGGGGAATTCGCCGTATATGAGTCCCTCTGCATTCGCCGGCAGTCCGCTGTTTGTTGACCTCCATGAGATTGTGGAGCGGGGTTGGCTTGGGAAGAAGGACATAGAGTCCCCGCCAGCATTTCATCCGCACAAAGTTGATTACGCGGCAGCTTCAAGCTTCAGAATCCCCAGGCTCAAAAAGGCCGCCCACAATTTTTGGGATCACGGACTCATCGCAGATAAAACGGAGTATGAGCGATTCTGTGAATCCCATTCTTCCTGGCTGAACGATTTTGCTCTGTTTATGGCGCTGTACGATGAACACGCAGGAGCTCTCTGGTGCAATTGGAACTCGGACATCGTCAAGCGGGACCGAACGGCTCTGAAAAAGGTCGAAGCCGATCTTCGGGAGCAGATTCAATTTCACAAGTTTGTCCAATGGTCTTTTTTCAGACAGTGGATGAGCCTGAAGTCCTATGCGAACGGCAAAGGAGTTCAGATTATTGGCGACATCCCGATTTTCGTGGCACATAACAGTGTTGACGTATGGTCGAACCCCAACATGTTTTTTCTTGACGAACACGGCTATCCGACTGTTGTCGCTGGTGTGCCGCCTGACTACTTCAGTCCAACCGGGCAGCGGTGGGGGAATCCGCTTTACCGATGGGATGTGATGAAGCAATCCGGATATCGCTGGTGGAAAGAGCGCCTTCGACATTCGTTTTCTCTGTTTGATATAGTCCGCATCGATCACTTCCGTGGGTTCCTCGCTTATTGGGAGGTGCCAGCAAATGAGAGGACCGCAGAACGAGGGCAGTGGGTGAAATCCCCGGGCGAAGACCTATTTGAGAAGATACTCGATTCATTTGGCAGTCTTCCGATTGTCGTCGAAGACCTGGGAATTATCACGCCCGATGTGACTGCGCTGCGCGAGAAACTGGAATTGCCGGGTATGAAGGTACTTCAATTTGCGTTTGATGACGGACTCGACCACCCAAACCTACCGCACAACCATCAGACGCGTTGCATGGTATATACGGGAACTCATGACAACGATACGACGGTCGGTTGGTTCCGGAGAATCGATTCGAAGATGAAGAAATTCGTTCTCGAATACGCCAAAAGCGATGGGACCAGCATTCAATGGGATATGATCCGAATCGCAAGCGAGTCGAAAGCTGACACGTCGATTTTTCCGATTCAGGACGTTTTGGGACTGGGAAATGAAGCTAGGATGAATTACCCCGGCACATCGACGGGTAATTGGGAATGGCGGTTCACGTGGGATTTTTTCATCGAAGAGCATTCGGCGAAGTTGCACTCCCTGACAATGGCCAACAGCCGGAACTGAACGACATGGGTCAAAAAGAAAACAACATCCCACCGATCCAGCACGAACACGACGATTTGAACGTGCTGATGCTTCGTCGAAGGGAAGAACTGGACCAGCTGCGGAAGTTGGGGATCAATCCTTATCCGTATGAATATGATAGAACGCATCTCTCGCAAGAAGTTATCGGGTCTTTTCAGGAGAATGCTCCTCCAGCGAACGTTTCCGTGGCCGGCAGGATTACTTCAATCCGAAAAATGGGAAAGGCATCCTTCTGCCATATCCAGGATCCACAAGGAAAAATACAGATCTATTTGAAGAAGGACGACCTTGGCGCGATGTATGAGGCCTTCCGACTGATAGACATAGGGGATATTATTGGAGTAAAGGGGTTTGTCTTCAGGACGAAAATGGGTGAAGTGTCCGTTCATGCGCAACAGTTTATTCTCCTGGCGAAATCGTTGCGTCCTCTTCCGGTCGTGAAGGAAAAGATTGATGAAAAAGGCGACAAAGTGATTTTCGACCCGTTCTCGGACAAGGAATTGCGTTATCGTCAAAGATATGTCGACCTGATTGCGAATGCGCATGTGCGTGAAGTGTTTGTGAAAAGAGCAAAAATCGTCACCACAATGAGAAAATTTCTTGACGCAAGGAATTATCTTGAGGTGGAAACTCCGGCCCTCCAGCCGATATACGGTGGCGCGTTTGCGCGGCCGTTTAAAACGCACCATAACGCCCACGATATGGATCTTTATCTGAGGATCGCGGATGAACTGTATCTCAAACGGCTGATTGTCGGAGGCCTTGACGGCGTGTATGAAATTTCAAAGGATTTCCGGAATGAAGGGATGGATCGGTCCCATAACCCGGAGTTCACAATGATGGAACTGTACGTCGCATTCAAGGACTATCAATGGATGATGGAGCTGGTCGAGCAGCTCATTTCTGAAATAGCCGTCGCAGTCAATGGTAAGGCAAGTGTCAACGTCGGGGGGACCGAAATCAATTTGATGCCTCCGTGGAAGCGCCTCTCGATGTTCCAGGCCATACAGGAATTCACAGGAAAAAACTTGCGCGGACAATCCGAATCCGAACTTCGTAAGACCGCAAAGGAAATCGGCGTTGAACTTGAAAAGGGTTCTGGACCTGGCGAGATTGTCGATACGATCTTCGGAGAGAAGGTCCAGCCGAGGATTGTTCAGCCGACTTTTATTACGGACCATCCGCAGGAAATGTCTCCCCTGGCAAAGAAACATCGGACAGAAGCGGGTCTCGTTGAGCGCTTTGAGGGCTTTGTGCATGGCCAGGAGATTTGCAATGCTTTCTCGGAGTTGAATGATCCGCTCGAACAACGCGCTCGATTTGAAGAGCAAATGAAGCTGCGAGCTCTCGGAAACGAGGAAGCTCAAATCCTGGACGAGGATTTTCTACGGGCACTCGAGTATGGAATGCCGCCAACGGCTGGCCTCGGAATCGGTGTCGATCGGCTTACGATGCTCCTGACCGGTCAGGATTCCATACGGGATGTGATTCTGTTCCCGCAGATGAAGCCGGAGAAGTGATTTGCACCGGTTCTCGAGAACATTCGTTCTCATATCGACGGCCGGTTTTTGGATTGCTTTTGGTGCTTGTGAACCCGAGCTGCCGCCTTACAACGACCCTTCCACCGTCTTTACGGCGAAAGTATACGGCATATACAGTTTAAACGTCACCACGAACTCGCTTTCGCTCAACGTAACGATCAAGAATTCGTTCGACGAGACTCTTCAGGGAAAAGCCGTGTTTAACGGTCAGTTCGAAATCATACCCCTGAGAAATTCATCATACCGAAGGTCATTCAGTTTGTCCGATGCAAACCTGGCCTATGCCAGGAATTATAATTCTGCCTCGAAAATATTGACGATTGACCCGGGAGATTCGGTTCAGTTTCGTGTGAGTTGGGATTTTATGGCAGACAACGGCGTGGACCTTCGGAATTCATTCTTTCGCTATTTCCCGGACGCTACATGTAGCGGGAGGACGATCGCACTGCCCGAAGTCTTCAGTATTCACAGCGAAATGCTTGTGTTCGACCGCATCCCTGCGATCACCGCTACTATGAGCGGGTTTGTTTTCTGCCATGTAAATGTATTCGTCCTCCCGAATTTCTGCCCGCCAATTCTTGAGTGTCCAAAATGAACCGATGTCGGATCCATAAGCTCTGTGCAACGAAGCTTCGGAACCATTTGGCGACCTGTTTGCTCTTCGTAATTTACTCGTTCATTTCAATCGGTATGCGAGGCACCACGGGCATCGTAGAAGGACGAGTGATCGACAAACAGACTCAGGAAACGCTTATTGGAGTCAACGTTATATTGATTGGAACGGGTCTGGGTGCCGTGACAGACACTGCGGGGGAATATCGGGTCGGCAACGTGCGGGCAGGGGTGTACGACGTCCGCTTTAGTCTTATCGGGTATAAACCTGTTGTCATGAAGAAAGTCACAATCTTGCCTGATTTACGTACGCGACTTGACGTTGAATTGGAGCAATCCGCGATTGAAGTAGAGGCTGTGGAAGTCCGGGCCGAAAAGCCGCTTATTCAGACGGACCAGGCAGCAACGGCGTTCAGCGTCGGTGAAGTCAAGCTTGAAAAGCTTCCCATCGGGAGATTTCAGGAAGTCCTGTTACTCCAGCCCGGAACAACACTGGAAGGAAATGTTCGCGGCGGGAAGACAAATGAAGTGGTCTATCTCGTTGACGGCCTCCCAATCCAGGACGTGATCGGAGGCGGCTTGGGGACGAGTATTCCAAAGAGTTCCATCACCAGCATGTCGATTCACACGGGAGGATTCGAGGCAGAATACGGGAACGCCATGTCAGGCGTCATCAACTTGATCACAAAGTCTGGAAACGACCGCCAAGAGTTTTCTGTGAGATACGAACGTGACAGCTGGTTGCCCGAGGGGTGGAACAGACAACAAAACAGGGCAGCGGAGCTTGAGTTGACCGCAAGCGGTCCTGTCGTCCCCGGGGAAGTCTACTTCTTCTCGGCAAACAATGTTTTGACGTCGGACACCCGCTGGTGGGAAGACTTCCGGCATTTTTTCCTTTCGCCCATCAGTCATGAGGTGAGCGGTTTTGCAAAACTGGATTATGTGTTCTCCCCAACAACGAGGCTGACGACCCAGGGCATATACAGTGTAAGCTCGTGGAGCGATTATGAGTTTAGCTGGAGGTTCAACCTTACAGGACTCCCGACAAGGTCGCGCAATTCATACCGGGTTGGCACAACGTTGTCCAGCGCCCTTAGTGATAACACTTTCTTCACCATGACCGTCAGCGCTTTTCAATTGAAGACACGGATAGGCGATACGAAAGACGCTCTCTCGCTGCAGCCTTACGAATATGATTTCTTTCTGCGATATATCATAGGTGGAACCCGCAACTGGTGGGCGAATACGCGCCAGACAATCTACACGGCCAAAGGCGATCTTACGTCGGAGATCTTTCGAAATCACATTTTCAAGATTGGTGCGGAATTGAACCAGTATCATATCCTCTCCGACCTCATCAAATACGAGCCGCAAACAACGTATTTTGGCAAACCGATCGCCGGTGCCCCGCTCCTGAATTATAGCAACACGTATGCCTACCGACCTCGTTCAGGAAGCGTCTATATTCAGGACAAAGTTGAGCTCGTTCGTGATGGGTCGAATTTCAGTGTAGGGCTCCGTTGGGATTTTCTCGACCCGACCGCAGAACGTCCGGTTATCGATTCCATTCCAACAAACCCAAATGAGTTCGATCTTGTATCCACCAAAACGACGAAAGCTACTCTCAAGCAGCAGTTAAGCGGCCGGATTTCGTTTGCGGCGCCCGTTGGCCCTCGAAGCTTTTTCTTTGCCAATTTCGGCCAGTATTTTCAGTATCCCTTGTTTGACTATCTGTATTCCGGGATCAACCCCGTGCAACTGCGTCAAGGGGTTAAGAATGTCCTCGCCGGCAATCCCGACCTCGAACCTGAACGCTCGATTGCATGGGAAATGGGATTCAAGCATGGTGTCAACGAGAATGTGGTGTTTTCGGCCACCTACTTCCGAAAAAAATTCACGAAACAGATCGATACCAAGACGCTCGTTCCATTCGACAGCAAGTTTGCCGGCGACTACGGTTTTGCCTCTTACGTCAACAACGCTGAAGCCTCGGCAACCGGACTTGAGTTTGTTTTGAGTCGGGAGCACGATGAACGTATTGCAGGAAGCATTTCCTATTCGTACATGACAACCGAAGGAATCAGCGAATCTGTGAATCAGACCATCAATTACTCTCAATGGGGATTTCCATTGCCCCCGGTAGCCTTTCCGCTTTCATGGGACCAACGACACACTGTCAAAGCTGATGCGGACTTCCGGCTCGTCGGCGACATTCAGGCGAACATGATTTTACTCTACAATTCCGCCCGTCCCTACACGTACTTTCCGACAAGGGATGGTTACAATCCGCTGGATACGACGCATGTTTTCGTCCCCAATAATGCAAGGATGTTTGATGTGACTTTGTTGAACATCAAGCTGTCAAAGGACTTCAGGTTCGGCGAGCTTCATGGCACTGTTTTCACCGTGTATGCGCATGTCAGCAACCTGTTGAACAAGAAGAATGTCCGGTGGGTGGATTCGAACGGCCGCATCGGGGGTGAGCTGGAGGACCCCAATGCTTATTATGAACCGAGGCGAATTCGCATAGGAGTGAAGCTCACATTCTAGTTTCTTTGTTTTTAGCTCGATTTCTCGTACTTTATGGCGAATCGGTCGAGAGGCTGTAACACGGACGAGTGTTTTGACGTCTTTATCTTCGAGTGGAGCGGGAACAGAATTCTGGCTGGATTGAAAGGGATTTCATGAAGAAACAATTCTCAGGATGGTCGGTTGCGGCTTTCGTAACGCTGAGTCTGTTTACGGGAATGGAGATCAACAAGCTCATTTCCGCGGACAACATTTATGAGCAGCTCAAGAAGTTCCAGGATGTACTGAGCTTTACGGAAAAATACTACGTAGATGACGTCGACACACAAAAACTGACCGAATCCGCCATCACGGGTATGCTGAACACGCTCGACCCCCATTCCGTCTACATTCCCCCGAAGGCGTTCGAAAAAGTCACGGAAGACTTTAGAGGGAAGTTCGAGGGTATTGGGATTTCATTCAGGGTACTGAATGACACCATCACAGTTCTTGAGCCGGTAGGCGGTGGGCCGTCGGCCCGGCTGGGAATTCTCTCGAATGACCGTATTGTTAAGATCAACGATAGCTCAGCCATCGGATTCGATGACGCGAAGGTCGTGAGAACGCTCCGGGGTCCGAAAGGAACAAAAGTGAAAGTTGCGATTGTGAGGCCCGGCGTAAAAGAAATCATCGATTTTGAAATCATACGCGACGAGATTCCGCTGTACAGCGTCGAGGCTGCCTTGATGATTAACAAGGAGGTCGGATATCTGTTCGTCAACAGATTCAATGAGCAGACGGGTACGGAGATGGTACGTGCTCTCCAGAAGCTCCGCGGCGAAGGGATGAAGAGACTCATTCTTGATTTGAGGGGAAACCCGGGAGGATACCTCGAGGAGGCCGTGAGAATGTCCGACCTGTTTCTCGACGGAGGCACAAAGGAGAAGCCGAAAACTATTGTGTACACCAAAGCTCGGCGGCCGGATTTCGAAGAATCCTATTCAGCCAAGACCGGCGAAGAGTACGAAAAAATCCCCCTCATTGTCTTGATCAGTAATTCATCGGCCAGTGCGAGCGAGATCGTCGCGGGGGCAATTCAGGACTGGGATCGCGGTTTGATCGTGGGGGAGCCGAGCTTTGGAAAAGGCTTGGTGCAGAGACAATGGAAACTTGCCGACGGTTCAGCATTTCGGCTGACCATCGCACGCTACTACACCCCGAGCGGGCGTTTGATCCAGCGCTCATACGAGGGCAAGGATAAGGAAAAATACCAAAGAGAAGCATTTGAGCGTTCTGAGGAAGAAGGAGAAAATATCGAGCACAAGATGGACAGCAAAAACGGAGCTGATTCGCTCGCACCGGTGTTCAAGACGCATGCAGGACGCGCCGTCCGGGGCGGTGGAGGAATTACACCCGACTATGTTGTTAAGGCGTCGACCATATCCGACCTGACCTTGACCATCTTTCGAAGAAATCTGTTTTTCGACTACACCAAAACCTACATGGAGGGTCCCGGCCTGAAGTTGCGGCAGGAATACGGGAATGCACTCGTGAAATTTAGTCAGAAATATCAACTTCCTGATGAAATGATGAAGGGCTTTCGAGAGTTCGTCTCTTCCAAAGGTGTTGCTATCAAGCAAGAGGAATTCGACAAAGATCTTCCGTTGATCAGGGGCAGGCTAAAATCCGAGATAGCGCGTGCGCTTTTTGGGTCCGAAGGCAGGGTTCTGGTTCTCCTGGAAACAGATGTTCAATTTCAGAAGGCTTTGACGCTCTTCCCCGAGGCTGAAAAAATTGCAAAGCTGAACTGAGGACACCTCAAGTCCATTCACTGCTTGTGATTCCATTCTTACTTGTGTTTTTGACGACCTGGTTTGCAGCCCCAGGATCAATACCGCCCTCCATCACAAAGCACATCTCACGCGATTCTGTTCTGGTTCCCGATCCCTTGCTGCAGGTAGGAGAAGAACTCGAGTACAACGTCAGCTATTCTGTCTTTAATGTCGGGACAATCCGTATCCTCCTTGTGGGAAAGGAGCAACGAAACGGGCGGGAGGTTTTCAAAACACGGGCTATCATCGATTCCAACCCGAGTCTTTCCTGGCTTGTCGACCTGCATATTCGATTTACGAGTGAAATGGACGGGGACCTGTATTCCTATTCCTGGATTGGCGAAGATAGCACGGCGAAGGAAACGAAATTCCGAAGAATTACATTTCAGTATGACAGCAGCCGGCTGGTTTTTGACAAGGGGAAGAAACTCCCGAATAACGAGCTGCAGGTTGAATCGCTTGACACGGTCGCGGTCGGTGAAAAATGTCAGGATGGGTTTACGGTGTTTTTCTATGCTCGAAAGCATGTGCGGCAAAAAAAACAGTTGAACGTGCCCACCTTCATCGAAGGCAAAAAAGTGAACACGTTTATCAATTTCATGAATTCGGTCACGGACGTCGAAATCGGTGCGGTGGACTATCCGGTCGAAGTGGTTGAATTTGACGGGAAGGCCGACTATGTGGGCGTATTTGGTCTTACGGGCGGTTTCAGCGGCCAGTTCAGTAATGATGACGCCCGGATTCCAATCGTTGCCCGAATGAATGTGATTCTGGGCAGTATTAAGGTGGAACTGAAAAGTTGGAAGAGAGAAGGCTGGCGCCCTCCCAAGTTTGTCGAAAGAGATTGAGCACGATCATCCCCTTTGGATCAAAGTCGCCCAAGATCCATCAGTCGGTGTTCGTTGCTGAAGGTGCGAGAATCATCGGCGATGTCGAAATTGGTGAAGACAGCAGCGTTTGGTTTAACACCGTGATTAGGGGCGACGTCAATTACATCAGGATCGGCAAAAGCACGAATGTGCAGGATAATAATTCCGCACAACCTCAATGGACTACCTGAGATTCTTGTGCACCTTCATTGGTTGGATTTATATGAATTTTATTCACATACAAACTTATGACAATCGAAGATACAAACTAGGCATTAAATTTAAA
>JANOGR010000201.1:0-3868 GCA_031406095.1 Ignavibacteriales bacterium | reverse complement strand
CGGTATTCAGGACCCCGTTGAACAAGCCGGCTTTCACGTTAACAAAACTGAAGAGCCCCATCTCGGAAGCCAGTTCAAGCTTCATGCCGATTTCACGTTCTCCGGGGAAAAGCGTTTGAAACAACCTTGACCGTTCCGGCGATTCTCGGCTGCTTGAGGAATAAGAGATCTCGAACCCAAACGGCCTGTCGAAAATTCCTGCTGTCAGGCTGAGGGTCCTCGACCACGGTTCTTTCACTGAGACGTAAGCATCTTTGATACCGACGCCGCCCTGGGTCACATCAACCTGGAGCACATATTGAGTCAGGTCGTTGTCATAGTTGAACTTGACACGGCCGCGACGGACTGCAAATCGCGAGCTGACGGCGACAGGGAAATTGCCTCCTGCGAAGCTGCTGACACCAGCTCCGTCGGTCGACTGAAACTGCGCCTGCAGATAACCTGATACTTTGAGCTTTCGCAGAGCGTCAAGGGCATTCTTCAGTTCCACGACAGTCTCGTTCAACCCTTCGTGCGCACCCTTGAGTTCTTCGAAAGCTTCATGCGACACGCGGGCACTATCCTGACTTACAAGGAAGTTCGATGCAAAAATCATCGCAGCAACAAAGATTGAGAACTTGGACATTCTTCCCTCCTGGATGAGAATGGCCCTCATGGGTGACTTCATGAGCGCAAAAATGGGTTAGAGGATCGCTGAAAACGCCGGGAATTAAGGCTTTAAGGGATTAAGGATCGCGGTGCAAAGATAGCGGCCGCTCTTTACCACAACTTTATTACAATGTTATCGAATTGTTAACAAAGCTAAGGAATAACAGAATAGTCAGGCCGTTTTCATTTTAGGAACATCTGCGGACAAAAGACTCATCAGCCCGGTGTCGGACCAAGGAACAGAGCAAACGAAACGTAAGCTATCAGAATGAGCGCCGACATGGCATAAAACTCGTAATTCGTCATTGGCTGGCCGAGCTCTTCGGATGAGTCACGCGGAGCAAGGATCAATCTCTCAAGCCACGCGAAGAGCGACGCACGTCGATGATCTTGGCGGGTAAGCGATTCGAGGGTCAAGTTTTTCTCCTTTTGTGGATGAGCGAGCGCTATTTGACCGGAAAGTATCCGACTTTTCGGACGATCTCTTGTCCATCCTTGCTGAGCAACCAGTCAATAAACTCCTTCATGGCGCCGCTTGGACGTGATTTTGTATACATGTAGAGGTAGCGTGTAATGGGGTATTTGCCCGAGTTGATATTCTCCAGGATGGGAGAATAAGCCAGAGAATTGGCATTCTGCTTTACTTTCAGTTCTTTGATTCCCTTCCCGTACGCGGCCCCGCCGTAGCCAATTCCGTATTTGTCGTTTGCCACGGCGTTCACGACTGCAGCTGTGCCGGGCATGTTCTGAGCCTCGGCGGAGAAATCTTCATTCATCAAGACATCCTCTTTGAAATACACGTATGTCCCGGAGTTGTTTTCGCGGCTGTACAGAATGATTTTCGAGTCCTCGCCTCCAACTTCTTTCCAGTTTTTCACTTTGCCGGTATAGATCCACTTAATCTGCTCAACCGTCAGCTCTGCCAGTTTGTTCGATTCATGGACATACAAAGTGATACCATCCCGGGCCACTTTGATCTCCACACCCGTCGACCCGTATTTTTCCTTGAGCTTCTGCATCTCGGATGACTTCATCGGTCGCGATGAATTGCAGATATCGGTCGTACCGTTAATGAGGGCTGCGATCCCCGTGCCGGAGCCTCCACCGGTGACCTGAATTGTGACTCCCGGGCTTTTCTTCATGTAGATCTCGGCCCATTGCTGCGCGAGAATGACCATCGTGTCCGAGCCTTTTACCGTGATCGTTTCATCAATACCAGCAATCCCCAGTATCGAAGCAACAACAGCAATTCCGAAGATGATCATGTTCATTCCTATCCTTTTGAGTTTTGCATGTTCATTCGCAACAAACGTACTCAAAGTCTGTTAATTCTGTGTATCTTTCCGGTTAAGAAATTGTTACGGACACGTACCATGAGCTCCTCGGATTGATGATATGGTTACAAGCTATTATATTGATAGAATTCCTTCGACCGCATGAATTTAATTTCTTTCGTTCTTTCCCAAGCCCTGAAACGACTCCAGGTTCCTGAAACCTCTCTGCACCAGTTCGACATCGTCAGCGACCTTGGCAATGTCGACGGCCGGGGTTTTCCACGGGAGTTGTTTCAGCTCAGCGCCCCGATGATTGTGCGAGGCCTGCTGAATTTTTCTATCCTTCAGATGCACCGCGATTGGGTTTACCCCTACTGGGTGCACAGGCAACTCGACCCGAAAAGTGAGAGCTATGTCGCCCGTTCTCAGAATCCTCTTCTCCTGAACATTACTCATCGGGATTGGACCATGCTGGGATCGCCATCGGGCCTTCACGAAGCAATTGTCGATCGGCATGGACTCGCAACTCCACTTCCACGAGAATGGTCTGTCGACACATGGGCGACCGTCGGAGACAAAGTGATCTTCCCTTCGCTCGCAAAGGATGTCTCCCAGGGATTCGATACTTCAGCTCCCCGCTTATCGACGTCACTCAAAGCAAACGGTATTCTCCTGACCCTCGAGCATTTCGTGGATTCGACAAATCATGGCCTCGATGTTCTCTTTAACAAGACCACAATGGTGAATCAGAGCGCGAACGAGTTGTCGGGCTTCATTTCCATTTCCGTCAGGCCGTTCAATCCTGAGGGGGTTGCGCCTATTCACTCGCTCTCGGTCCACTCGGAACGATACATCCATGTCAACAAAAACGTAGGCGTCGTGTTTGCCGAGGCGCCGGATCGTGTGGTGTTCTCAAACAGGGAAAATGGAGACACGGCAAATGCTTTGAAGTCAATCGCCGGTTCGCCATCTCCGAACGGCAGACCGGAAAACAATTCATCCGTCGAATGCAAACACGGGCTTGCGAATTGTGCGGCGTTCTTTGAGTACAGGCTGAAGCCAGGTGAATCAAGGACGCTCCATTACAGCATTGCCCTGGCACCGGAGAAAGAGTTGAGACAAAGGACATCGAAAGGAACGTGGAAGGTCTCGTTTCAGAAGCGGAAAGAGCGGCAGGGATTGCGCTGGCAGAGCGAGCTTCGAAACGGGGCGGAATTTCGATTCGGCGACAAGAATCTCCAGGAAATTTTTAATGCATCCCGGCTTGCGCTCCTCCAGCTTCACGACGGCGACTTCATTTCTCCCGGCCCGTTCCTGTATCACCATTTCTGGTTTCGGGATGCAGCTCCGATGGTGCGCGCGCTCGATATTCTCGGCTTCTCAAAACGTGCCCGGCGGGCCATTGACGGCTTTCCTGCCCGTTTGAGGAACGATGGTTTTTTTCAGGGTCCGGACGGCGAGTGGGATTCGAACGGAGCCGTTTTGTGGACAGTATTTCAACATTACCGCATGACGGGCTCGCACCTGTGGCTGAAAGGATGGCAAAAAAACCTTTCGCGGGCGGCTCGATGGATCCAGCGTATGCGACAAAAGTCGGGAAACGGACTGATGCCGTCAAGCCTCAGCGCCGAGCATCTGGGTACGGTAGACCAATACTTCTGGGATTCGTTCTGGTCACTGGCCGGGCTTCAATCCCTTTTGCAAATCCATCGGGATTTGAAGCGTGAGGAACAGTGGCTGCAAAAAGAAGTCGACCAATTTGATGAGGTGCTCAGGGCGACGTTCGCAGAGATTCACGGTCGAACGGGAACTTTTTTGATCCCGGCAACGCCTGCCCGCGGATTCGACGAAAGTGCCATCGGTTCCATTTGCGCTGTTTATCCACTGCAGCTTTTTGTTGAAACTCCGCCTGCCCTGAAGGAGACTATCTGCGAAATAAAGAAACG
>JANOGR010000159.1:0-6727 GCA_031406095.1 Ignavibacteriales bacterium | reverse complement strand
GAAGTACTTCTTGTAGATTGGATGCGCGACTCTGCTTTCGATCGCCACAACGATACTTTTTTTCATCTTGTTGCTGACGACCTTCCCGGTTCGCACTTTACGCTGGGTGCGCTTTTCGGGGGTTGTCTGAGTCTCTGCGGCCATTCTATGCCTTTTGCTCCGTGACGGGTTGCGCTGGTGCGGTCGTTTGAACAGATTTGCCCAAACTCCGCTCACGCAAGATAGTTTGCATGCGCGCGATATCCTTCTTGATATGGTCCATTTTCATGGGGTTCTCCAGCTGGCCGATCACTTTTTGGAACTTCAGGTTCGAGAGGTTTTCCCGCTCTTCCTGAATTCTCTTCTGCAATTCAGTGTCTGAGAGAGCCCGAACTTCAAATGCTTTCATATACCATCCTTGTCCTTATGCAGCCTCGTAGTCCACGCGCCAAACCATCTTCGTTTTGATGGGAAGCTTGTGAGAGGCCAGCCTCAATGCTTCAGCGGCAGTTTCTCTGTTGACCCCGCCAAGTTCGAAAAGGATTCTTCCGGGTTTCACCACGGCAATCCAGAACTCTGGTACGCCTTTTCCGCTTCCCATACGAGTCTCCGCCGGCTTCTTGGTCACAGGTTTATCGGGAAAAATTCGGATCCACACTTTGCCTTCGCGCTTCATCATCCGAGTCAATGTCACGCGGGAAGCCTCGATCTGTCTCTGAGTAATCCACCCCGGCTCCAGCGCTTTCAATCCAAAATCGCCGAAGGCTATGGAAGCGCCACGGGTTGCCTTTCCGCGCATACGACCGCGTTGTGCTTTTCTGAACTTCACCCGCTTTGGCATTAACATGACAACATGTCTCCTCGACTATTTTACAGCCGGGCCGATAATCTCGCCCTTGCAAATCCATATTTTCACGCCGATCGTCCCGTAAATCGTAAACGCCGTTGCGGAGGCATAATCGATATCAGCGCGAATCGTCTGCAGGGGAATCCGTCCCTCTTTGTATTGTTCCGTGCGGGCAATTTCCGAGCCTCCAAGCCGCCCGCCCGTGCGAACCTTGATCCCCTCAGCTCCCATCCGCATGGCGGCCGTGATGGCCTGCTTCATTGCCCGACGGAATGAGATTCTGCCCACAAGCTGTGATGCGATGGAATCGGCGACAAGATACGCGTCCAATTCCGGACGTTTAATTTCGTGAATAAGAATCTTTACTTCCTTGCTTGTGACCTTCTTCAGTTCTTCTTCGAGCTGCGCGATTTCTTTTCCGCTCTTCCCAATCACGATGCCGGGGCGGGACGTGTGAATGGTGACGACAGCGCGTTTGGCCGTTCGGTCAATCTGGATCCTTGAAATGCCTGCTTTTTTCAGCCTGTTCCGAACATAATTGCGAACAACAATGTCTTCCTGCAGCTTTCCTGAAAAACTCTTGTCATCGTACCAGTTCGCATCCCACGCTCGAACAACGCCGAGACGAAAACCATTGGGATTAACTTTTTGACCCAAGTATTCCTCCTATGAAACCGTTTTGGACTTCTTCGATGATGGTTTTTGCGGCGACTTCTGCTTCGATTCCTGAGCTGCCGTGTCCTTTGTTTTCTCTTCCTTCTTCGGAACCTCTTTGACACCCTTTGCTGCAACTTCCTTTTGCGGCCCGGGCACCACAAGCGCTTGACGCTGTGCGACGACGATCGTAATGTGGTTCGAGCGTTTTCGGATGCGAAACGCGCGACCCATTGGAGCCGGTGAAATACGCTTCATCGTCGGTCCGCCATCTACAAACGCCACCCGTACAAACAACGTGGCCGTATCGACGCGTCCTGCATCGTCTTTGTTCTGCAAATTCGAAATGGCGGATCGAAGCACTTTTTCAGCCGTCCTCGCAGCATGCTTTGTCGAGAAATGCAGAATGCTCAGCGCTTCTTCCACCGCTCGGCCTCGAATCAAATCGATGACCAGCCGCATTTTCCTCGGCGAAGTACTGACAAATCTGTTGATCGCTTTCGATTCCATACTATGCGGGCGCAGTTGTCTCTTCTTTTCTAATTCCAGGATGTGTCCGGAAAACACGCGTCGGGGCAAATTCTCCCAACTTGTGGCCTACCATGGCTTCATGGATGTAAACCGGTATGAACTTGTTTCCGTTGTGTACAGCGAAGGTGTGACCGACGAACTCCGGGATGATGGTGGAAGTTCGCGACCACGTTTTTATGACACGCTTCTGGTTCGACTTGTTCAAAGCCTCTACCTTCTTCTGCAGCTTAGGGTCAACATGAGGACCCTTTTTGATAGATCTGCTCATACGTTACTTTCGTCTTTTCACGATGTATTTGTTTGATTGTTTCTTGCGCTTGCGCGTCTTGAGTCCTTTTGCATACTTACCCCAAGGCGATTCCGGGTGTTGCCAGCCGCCGCCGCCGCTCTTCGAGCGTCCTTCACCGCCACCCATCGGGTGGTCAACGGGGTTCATTGCCATTCCGCGAGTTTGTGGCCGGATGCCAAGCCACCTCGACCTGCCGGCCTTCCCCAGGCTGATGTTCTCATGGTCAGGGTTTCCCACGACGCCGACCGTCGCGTAACACTGGAGCGGGAGTTTCCGCACTTCCCCCGAAGGCAGTTTGAGAGTTGCAAAGTCGCCTTCCTTCGCCATAAGCTGCAGGGAATTCCCGGCGCTACGCCCGAGTTGGCCGCCTTTGCCCGGGATCATCTCAACATTGTGGACGAAAGTACCCACCGGAACATTATTGAGGGGCATCGCATTCCCGGTTTGAATTTCAGCGTCCGGACCGGCTTGAATCGTTTGGCCGACGTTGATTCCATCCGGGGCAAGAACGTAGCGTTTATCGCCGTCGGGATATTCCACGAGTGCGATTCGGGCCGACCTGTTCGGATCGTATTCAATCGAAGCGATCTTTCCCGGCGCTCTTTTATCCCGCTTGAAATCAATAATCCGATAATTTCTCTTGTGCCCACCGCCTCTATGTCGTGACGTTATACGGCCCATGTTATTCCTGCCGCCCGAGCTTTTCAGAGGTTCGAGAAGATTCTTCTCGGGCTTCGTCTTCGTAATTTCCTCAAATGTGGAAATCGAGTAGAAGCGCGTCGCCGGAGTTCTGGGTTTTAGTTTGCGAATTGCCATTCGTTTTCCTTAAGCATTCCCAAAAAAGTCAATCTTGTCGCCCTCTTTGAGAGTCACAATTGCTTTCTTCCACGTGTTGGTTCGGCCTTCGAAACGACCGCCCCTTGTCAGCTGAGACTTACGTTTGCCTTTTACCCGAAGCGTGCGTACGCTCGTCACTTTCACTTTGAATTTCTTCTCCACGGCTTTGCCGACTTCAATTTTGTTCGCGGTGAGAGGAACCTCAAAGGCATACTGGCGGTGATCCTGCATACCGGTAATCTTCTCTGTGATAATAGGTCGAATCAAGAGCCCTGTCATAGAATCAGCCTCAGCGCTTCAGTGATGCTTGCAAAACATCCACGGCGCTTTTTTGAATCAGCAGAACCTGGTTCTTCAAAATTTCAAACGTCGATGCTTTGTCGGCTTCCCGGACTTCCAGCCTGGCGATGTTACGCCCGGATTTGAACAACGTCCGATCCGTCTTACCCGTTAAGAGCAGAGTTTTCTTTTCAGCAAGCGAGAGCGCTTTCAACACGTTTACCACTTCCTTGGTCTTTGGCGCAGAAGGACTGAAATCTTCCACGATCATGATTGCGCCGTCTATTGCCTTGTAGCTCAAAGCAGACTTTCGGGCAAGCCTTCGTACTTTCGCCGGCAACTTGACGACATAATCGTGGGGCATGGGCCCGAAGATGGAGCCTCCTCCAACCCACAATGGAGAACGGGACGTCCCCCCTCGTGCTCGGCCAGTCTTCTTCTGCTTGAACGGTTTCTTGCCGCCCCCCCGAACTTCACCCCTCGACTTCACCTTGTGTGTGCCCTGGCGCTTGTTTGCTTGAATGCTCCGGACAGCCTGGTAGATCGCGTGGTCATTCGGTTTGATCCCAAAAATTGCCGGATCGAGCGAAATCTTCTCCCCGGTGAGAGATCCATCTATCTTGTGAACATCGAGCTGCATGGTTATCCTACCTTCTCGATTTCAAGGTAGCTGTTGATGGATCCCGGCACTGATCCTTTGATAATCAGGATGTTGGACTCGGGAATGACTTTGAGAACCATGAGATTCTTGACGGTGACGTTTTCAAACCCCATGCGTCCGGCCATGCGCATTCCCTTGAAGACACGGGACGGAAACGAGCTTGAGCCGATAGAGCCGGGAGCCCGCACCCTATCCGACGCACCATGCGTGGTCATCCCCACGCCACCAAAATGATGTCGTTTCACGACGCCTTGGAAACCGCGCCCCTTGGAACGCCCTGTGACATCGACAAACTCACCCTGGTGGAACATGTCTACTTTGATTTCCAGGCCTGGCTGCACCGGCGTCCCGTTGAAAGTTCTGAACTCCTTCAACAAACGCGCTACCTTCACTTTTGATTTGGCGTAATGGCCTTTCGTCGGTTTGTTCACAAGTCGCTCTTTGTGAGGGTCAAAAGCCAATTGCACGGCGTCGTAACCGTCTTTTTCCTTGGTCTTCACTTGCGTTACGAAGCACGGCCCTGCTTCGATGACGGTACAGGGAATAGACTCCCCGACTTCATCGAAGATGCTTGTCATTCCTATTTTCTTGCCTAACATGCCGCTCACGATTTCACTCCTTCATCGGTCTGTTTCAAAAAAACGTTCGAGACCAGTGAATCAGAAAACTATACTTTGATTTCCACGTCGACTCCGGCGGGAAGCTCCAATTTCATCAAGGAGTCAACGGTTTTCCCGGTGGAGTTCAAAATGTCAATCAATCGTTTATGCGATCGCGTCTCAAACTGCTCTCGCGACTTCTTGTCGACATGCGGAGACCGGTTCACTGTATAAACACTTCGCTTCGTCGGGAGGGGAATGGGACCCGAAACGACAGCCCCCGTCGAACGTACAGTTTTGATGATCTTCTCAGCCGACTTGTCGATGAGATTATGATCGTATGATTTCAGTTTGATGCGAATCTTTTGTCCGGCCACAAATGCTCCTTAAAACATCTGGCGTTCGTCTCAGAACACCGTTAGTTGAATCAGTTTATTCGAGAATCTTTGAAACAACACCCGCTCCCACCGTCCGGCCGCCTTCGCGAATGGCAAACCGAAGGCCGTCTTCCATGGCAATGGTGGAAATCAGGTCAATGTTGACTGCATCGAGGTTGTCTCCGGGCATAACCATCTCCACTCCGCTCGGGAGTGTAATGACTCCCGTGACGTCCGTTGTCCGGAAATAAAACTGGGGACGGTAACCCGTGAGGAAGGGCGTATGGCGTCCACCTTCTTCTTTCTTCAACACGTACACCTGAGCCGTAAATTTCTTGTGAGGTGTAATGGAGCCGGGCTTCGCGATAACCATCCCGCGCTCGAGTTCGTTCTTTTCGACACCGCGCAGCAGAATTCCTGCGTTATCCCCCGCGACAACTTCGTCAAGTTCCTTGCGGAACATTTCGGCGCCCGTCACAACAGTTTTCTTATGCTGGCCAAGGCCGATGACTTCGACTTCATCACTCACTTTGCACTTACCGCGTTCCACGCGACCGGTACCCACTGTTCCACGACCCGTGATGGAGAAAACGTCCTCAATAGACATCAGGAACGGTTTCTCGATGTCACGTTTCGGGACCGGAATGTACGTGTCGACTGCATTCATCAGGTCCATAATGCACTTGAATGCGGGATCGTCCGGCTTGACATCAGGCCGGAGGGCCGCTTCCATGGCCTTGAGAGCAGAACCGCGAATAATCGGAATCTCGTCCCCGGGAAATTCGAATTTCTTTAAAAGGTCGCGAAGCTCGAGCTCGACCAAATCCAGCAGCTCGGGGTCGTCCACCGCATCAACCTTATTCATGAACACCACGATCTTCGGAACACCGACCTGGCGAGCCAGGAGAATATGTTCACGCGTTTGGGGCATCGGACCGTCTGTGGCAGCAACGACGAGAATAGCGCCATCCATTTGCGCTGCTCCCGTGATCATGTTCTTTATATAATCGGCGTGACCCGGGCAGTCGATATGCGCATAGTGCCGTTTGTCCGTCGAGTACTCCACGTGGGCTGTCGCAATCGTAATGCCCCGAGCTTTCTCTTCGGGTGCATTGTCGATCGAATCGAACGTTCGCACGTCCGAGAGTCCCTTCTTGTTCAGGACCATGGTGATAGCGGCGGTCAGCGTTGTTTTGCCGTGGTCAACGTGGCCAATGGTGCCAACGTTCACATGGGGCTTGCTGCGGTCGAATTTTGCCTTTGCCATGTTGATCTCCTTAGATTGATCTGATTTCGGTAGCTTCCTTGTTAAGCAGGTACAGCTTCTTTACCACGCACTTTTTCGACGATCTGCTCCGAGATGGATTTCGGAACAGGTTCATAATGCGAGAATTGCATTGTATACAACGCGCGTCCCTGCGTCATCGAACGGAGTTGGGTGGCATAGCCAAACATCTCTGAAAGAGGTACGAACGCTTTCACGACGTGTGCATCCTTTCTTCGGGTCATGCCCTCGATTTTTCCACGACGCGAGTTGAGATCTCCCATGACATCTCCCAGATACTCTTCCGGGGTAACAACCTCGACATCCATGATGGGCTCCAGGACTATCGGCCCGGCCTTCCGCGCTCCTTCTTTGAATGCGATGGAACCCGCGATCTTGAACGCCATTTC
>JANOGR010000146.1:0-9794 GCA_031406095.1 Ignavibacteriales bacterium | reverse complement strand
CAAAACAAAAAACCCCTCCAGTGAGGGGTCCGCTCGGTGAGACTCCCGGGGTCTCGTTCGAAGTTCAATGAGAGACTCCGGGAGTCTCGACTAGTAACTTTCAGTCTTGGATGGAAAGTTATTCTTCTTCACGTCTCCCACGTACCTTCCAACGGCAGCGCGAATCGTCTGGGCAAGTTCAACATAGCGCCGCACAAAACGGGGTTTGAATTCCTCGTAGAGTCCGAGCATATCCGACACAACGAGGATTTGTCCGTCGCATCCAGCGCCGGCTCCTATTCCTATTGTTGGCACGTTGACAGACTTTGTGACTTTTTGAGCCAAACCTGAAGGGATCTTTTCCAGCACGATTGAAAACGCACCGGCTTTCTCAAGGATCTTCGCATCTTTGATGATTCGCTTGGCCTCTTCCGGCGTCGCCCCACGAGGCTGGTATCCGCCGAACTGGTGAATAGACTGGGGCGTCAGGCCCAGGTGGCCCATCACTGGTATCCCCGCCTCGGTCGTCTTTCGGACAAGTTCTGCAATTCGTTCACCGCCCTCAAACTTCACTCCCCCTGCACCCGTTTCCTTCATGACTCGCCCCGCATTGCGAAACCCTTCGTCAGTGTTGGTCTGGTAACTCATGAACGGCATATCGACAATCACCATCGCACGCTCGATCCCGCGCATAACCGCCTTCGCATGGTAAATCATTTCATCGAGTGTGACGGGGATGGTGGTCTCCTGACCCTGAAACACCATGGCGAGGGAGTCGCCCACGAGGATCACGTCCACGCCCGCCTGATCCAGCAAACGGGCTGTCAAAAAATCATACGCTGTCAGACAAGCGATTGGGCTGCCTGCTTTCTTCATCACGGCGATGGTTTTCGTTGTTACTCGCTTTCCCTCAAAGGGCTTGGACATGATCGGTTTGGGATGTGAGATGTGTTGGAGTAAATGATTCAAACGAGATATTCCATGCTTTCTCGAATCCATGTTTCACTGCATCGACGACATCGTCGAATTCGACCCGGGTGCACAATTCCGAAGACAAATCCGTCGTCCTTTGCTTCAGCTCTTCGGAAGCACAGCTCTTCTCCTTGTCATCCAGGTTGAGGAAATCAACCAGCCTCCTGTGGTCCGGTCCAAGCAGGATCGAACCATGCTGCATGACAATTTCGTCCCCGTCGCCGAGCGAATACCTCCGCTGCGCGCTTCCGACAACTTTTTTGTCCCGGATTTTGATCTCATACCTCGCGAGGCTTGTGAAACATGCGGCCGACGATGGCTTTGTATACTCCGAGGGAAAATGCGGCTGGCATTTCTCCAGCCGTGCATCAACGCCGAGTTTCCGCAGGCCCTGAACCAGAGCAAGGCTGACATCCTCGTACACCGCGAGTATCTTCTTGCCTCGTGAGCGCATCACAACACTGTATGTCACTTCATCCGAATGAAGGATCGCCCGGCCGCCGGTCGGCCGACGAACGACATCGACACTTTCATGCGCTGCTTTCTTCAAATCGATTTCATCGAAGGATTGCGACCAGCCTACTGAAATTGTTGCCGGGTCCCAACCATACACTCTCACCGTCGGCTTGCCCGACCCGTTTGCAAAGGCGTGCACCAACGCTTCGTCGTACTCCATGTTGAAGGCACCGGAATGGAATCCCGTGTTGTCAAACCGCCAGATCATGTCCTGCGTCTTCCTGCGATAATTCCCCGTTTGCTGTTCGCAATGAAGTCAACAACCTTGCGGACTTCGGGCGCCATCTCGACTTCGTCCTTGATTCGGGCGACTGCTTGCGAGACATTCAAGTCGGATCGATAAACAAGGTGATAGGTTTGTTCCAAAAGTTCGATCGTTTTTTGCGAAAACCCGCGTCGTTTCAATCCTACGGCGTTCAAACCTTCGAACATAAGCGGATCTTGGCCGGCGAGGATGTAGGGAGGAACATCCTTCGGAACACGAAACCCTCCACCAATCATCGCATGTTCACCAATGTGGGTGAATTGATGGATCGGAGTCAGGCCGCCGATGATCACCCAATCGCCGATCACGACATGCCCGCCAAGAGAAGCGCAATTGGCCATGATCACATTGCTGCCGATTTTGCAGTCGTGTGCGACATGGGAATATGCCATAAAAAGACAATTGCTGCCGATGACGGTCTTGCCGGATTCCACGGTTCCCCGGTTGAGTGTCACGCATTCACGAACCACCGTTTTGTCGCCGACTTCCAGCAGGGTTGGCTCACCTTTGTATTTCAAATCCTGGGGAGGCCCGCCCACCGATGCGCCGGGAAACACTTTGCATTCTGCGCCAAGGCGCGTACCGTTCCACACCATCGCATGCGGACCAATCCACGTGCCCCCGCCAATCACGACGTCGTCTTCGATAACGGCATAGGGACCAACGGAA
This sequence comes from Ignavibacteriales bacterium, assembly GCA_031406095.1. Taxonomy (GTDB): domain Bacteria; phylum Bacteroidota; class Ignavibacteria; order UBA10030; family UBA10030; genus JANOGR01. The sequence goes on along the minus strand of JANOGR010000146.1, from coordinate 7,393 downwards.
ACGTTTTCGCCGAGTTTCGCTTTCGAGCTCACAACGGCCCGTGAGTCTATCTGAACATCCATGGAGATGCTTCGTGAGCTAGTGGGCTTGAGTTGACTTGACTGCTTGCTCGCTTGACTTGGCCTTCCCATCTGTCCGGTCCACAATCGCTGCCGTTAAATCGCCTTCGGCGACGAGGTTCCCATCGACAAATGCCCGACCCCGAATCTGAATTACCTTCGAGCGGCGGCTCACCATTTCCACGTCGAGCACAAGCTGATCTCCCGGTGTGACGGGCTTCCGGAACTTGACATTGTTCATAGCCATGAAAAACACAAGCTTGTTTCCGGGATTCTCAGATCCGTTCAAGAGCAGGATACCCCCCGTCTGTGCCATCGCCTCAATGATGAGCACTCCAGGCATGACAGGCTGGCCGGGAAAATGGCCCTGGAAAAAGCTCTCGTTGCCAGTCACGTTTTTAACACCGACGACCCGCTCATCGACCTTGAAGTCGATAATCTTGTCAATAAGAAGAAACGGGTACCGGTGGGGCAGAATACGCTGGATGGCGTTGATGTCGAACACAACGCCTTCCTTCTTTTCGTGTTGGTATTTTCGGACGAGCTTCTTCTGCTGGTACAGCTTCCTGACTTTCTTGGCAAACTCGATGTTGCTGGCGTGGCCGGGCCGGGCGGCAAGGATCTGCGCTTTCAGTGGCACCCCGATCAACGCAAGATCACCCATCAGATCCAGCAGCTTGTGTCGTGCTGGTTCGTTTCGGTAATGGAGCTTCTTGTCATTGAGAACGCCGCTTGTGCCGAGGATGACAGAATGGTCGATGCCGAGCTTCTTGCTGATTTTTCGCAGCTCGTTGTCAGGCAGCTCTCGGTCAACAATCACGATGGCGTTGTCGAGGTTGCCTCCTTTGATCAAACCCTGGTCGTGTAAGACTTCGACTTCATGGAGGAAGCAAAACGTGCGTGCAGAAGCAAACTCCGAGACAAATTCTTTTTCCAGATTGAACAGGCCTGTGTGCTGGCTTCCGAGCGCCGGGTTGTTATAGTCGATCATGACCGTTAGCCGAAAATCGTCGGTGGGGAGGGCAACGATGCGAACTCCCGTTTCGTCGTTCTGATAATCGATCACCTGGTCGATGATCAGGTAGTCTTTCGGAGCCGCTTGTTCCTCGACACCGACTTCCAGCAGCATATCCACAAACGGTTTAGCGCTCCCGTCGGCAATGGGAGGCTCGATATTGTTCAACTCAATGATAATGTTATCGACCTGCATCCCCACGATAGCCGCCAACACATGCTCCACGGTATAGACTCGGGCCTCGCCAATTCCAATCGTCGTTCCCCGGGCAATATCGATCACGTGGTCGACGTCGGCGGGGATTTCGGGAGAACCACCCAAGTCGATACGTCGAAAACGAATCCCGTAGTGTTCCGGAGCCGGCTTGAACGTCATGGTGGTCTTGACCCCGGTGTGCAGGCCAACGCCGGACATCGAAATGGCTTTTTTTATGGTGTGTTGTTGAACGAGCATGGGCGGCCTATGGTTTCTGTTCTTCTTGTTCGACCTTCAGCAGTTCCTGCCTGAGAGTTTCGAGCTCATGCTTCAGCTTTGTGACATCGTGGCTGAGTTCCGGCAGCGAGCGTATGACTGCTTCAATTCGTGCAGCACGATGATGCTCTTTCACAGGACTTCCAAAATATGTCTTTCCCGGTTCGGGAAGCGACTTGGGAATTCCGGATTGGGCCATCAGGATGGTCCTGTCTGCTATTTCAAGATGGCCTGCAATCCCCACTTGCCCGGCGAGAACGCAATTCTTCCCGATTTTGACGCTGCCGCTGATGCCTGCCTGCCCTGCGATGACGGTGTTTTCCCCGATGACGACGTTGTGGGCTACTTGTACGAGGTTGTCGATTTTCACTCCCCTTTTAATGAGAGTCTCACCAAGGGTTGCACGATCGATTGTCGTGTTCGCCCCTATTTCTACATCATCCTCGATGACAACAATGCCAACCTGGGGGATCTTTTCATAGGTACCGTCTGGATTTGGCGCAAAGCCGAATCCATCGCTGCCCACAACGCAGCCGGCGTGCAGGGTCACTCTGTCGCCGACTTTGCATTGATGATATATTGTAGCTTTGGGATAGATCAGGCAATCACTGCCGATCTTTGCCTGCACTCCAACGACACAGCCGTGCGAAATCCTGGTATTGTCTCCGATTTCAGCGTTTTCATCAATAACCGAATGTGCGCCGACCGAAACGTTTTTGCCGATCTTGGCAGACCCGGATATCACAGCCGACGGGTGAATTCCTTTGGGCCACGGATCGATCTGCGGGTTGAACCGTTTCAACACAAGGAGAAATGCAACGTAGGGATCCTCGACTCTGATACAGGCAAGCGAGGAACGAAAACCAAGTTTGGCGAGGTCGAGCTCTTTGGAAACGAGGATGGCAGAAGCCTTGGTCGTGGCCAGGTACTTCTCGTATTTCGGGTTGGCAAGAAACGTAATGTCGCCGGCCTGCGCCTCTTCAATCTTGGCAACACCTTTGATCACCGTACTGGAATCGCCGCTGACCTCTCCCCCGAGCCAACCGGCGATTTCTTGGACCGTCATACGAGATCCTAGCGGGATGTGGGTTTCAATTTGGCCAACACTTTTTGCGTGATGTCGTATTTCTCATTGGCGAACATGAGCAGGATTTCTCCGCTTCGGTCGAACACGTAATCGTAGCCTTCTTCACTCGCCACGTCCTGAATTGCCTTGAACACGCGATCCTGCACCGGTTTCATCAGGTCGTTCTGCTTGGTGAATAATTCTCCGTTTTGGCCGAATTTCAGAGTTCGGAAATCCACGATGCGCTGGTCGAGGTCTCTGAGCTCTTTTTCCGCCTCTGCGCGTCTCTGGTCGGTCATGATCAGTTTGCGCTTGTCATAGTCATCAAATTTTTTCTTCCACTCGCCCTGCATGCGGTTCAGCTCTTCCTGCCATTGCGCCGTCAGGGCATCGACCTGTTTTTGGGCATCCTGAGCGTCGGGAAGCTGTTTCATAACGGCGTTGGAGTTGACATGCCCGATCTTCATTTGACCATACATGATTGTCGAGCAAACCACCAGCGCTCCGACTACAAATCCTGTTTTTCTCATAAGTCCTCTCCCTCTGCGATGAGCGGTCTATTTGGTGGATTTCGGCACGGCTGCGCCCCTTTTGAGACGATCGATCACTTTGTATGTCAAATCGAATTTGGCGTCCGCAAACAGAAGTAGGTTATCGCCTGCCTTATCGAAGACGAATGTGAAACCGTCCTCTTTCGCGACCACCTCGATCGACCTGAGCACTTTTTCACGAATGGGAGTAAGTTTCTTTTCCCGTGCCTGCACAGCCTCGCCCGTTCTCGGGTCAAATTTATCGGCCTGGTATTGACGTGCCCTTACCTGCAAATCGGTGAGTCTTTTCTCCTCAGCATCCTTCGCATCCGGTTTCATAAGGTCTTTCTTTTTTTGATAGTCCTCGAGACCTAGCTGAAGATCCTTACCCATTTTTTCAAGCTCATCGTTCCAGCTTTTGAATACCTCGTCGAGCTCCTTCTGCGCCTTCTGCGCTTCCGGCAACTCGCGGAGAATGACCTGCGAATCGACGTAGGCCAGCTTCACCTGGGCCGCCGCCACGACGAAGCACGATGCGATGAACACTGTTAAGAATAGTGGTTTTCTCATGTTGTCCTCATTATGATAATGTTGAAGGTTTGATTTGATTTCATTTTAGAAGCTCCGCCCGAATTGAAAATGGAATTTCCATCCCTCGGGAATTCCGTCCGGCCTGCCCGAAGGTCCCGTCACATCATCGAACCCGTAGCCGTAGTCGAAACCGAGCAGTCCAATGGGATTAACGAGCAACCTCACACCGATGCCTGCCGAACGTTTCAAGTCGAGGGGATCTTGAACCGTGTGATCAGCCCACGTGTTGCCCGCCTCGGCGAAGAAGAGCGCATAAATCGGCACCGGGTTCAATGCAATGGAGAATCTTAATTCCGCCATATGCTTGATCATTGTCTTGCCGCCGATAACGGTTCCTCGCGATGATTTCGGTCCAATACTGCGCTCCTCGTATCCTCTGAGCGGAGTTACGGCGAATTGTCCGAGTCCGGTACCGCCCATGAAAAAGTAGTCATAGATGGGTACAAAAGATGCTTTATCGAATCCAAAAACCATTCCAAATGTGCTCGCGGTCATCAAGGCAATGCGTGAACTGCCCAGGACAGGAACGTACCATTCTGCGTTGAACACATGTTTGTGAAATCGGGCGACCGTCGGTGAAGCCGGCCCGAACGACACCTCAGTGGAAAGTGAGAAGCTGGAGCCTCGAGACGGAAACAACGGGCTGTCGGTACTGTTTCGAGAAATCACCTGTGTGATCCCGAACTGTGATGTCGAGATCGTAGAATCGCTGGGAATCGCGTTGAAAAACGCATCGACTCCGCTGTATGCGCTTTGCTGGTACCTCACAGTCCAGTCTCCCCGGAAAAGGTCGTCGGGCCACCGCAGGCGGCGTCCAACCCGGACGGAGACGCCGGTCGAATGCACATTGTAAATGTAGGCCGTACGAGTATCGGAGAAGTTCACTCCAAGCAGCGTCGGCGTATCAAACAGCCAGGGTTCTGTGAACCCGATAGTAAAAGTCCTGTAAAAATTGCTGACGCCAAACTGCCAGTCGAAATTCAAGACCTGACCCGCACCTCCCTTGAGCGGCTCCGCGAGAGAAAAATTATTGAATGTAAGCCCAAGGCCGCCGTTGAACCCGAATGCCCCGCTGTAGCCTATCGACATGTTGAAGGTATCGCTCGATTTCTCCTCCACGGCATACTCGAGATCCACCGTCTTGTCATCGGCAATTTTCGTGTCGGGTTTGATTTTTTCCGGGTTGAAGTAATTCAGTTGAGCCAGCTGCCGGACGCTCCGGATAATAGCCTGCCTGCTGAAAAAATCGCCCGGCCTTGTGTAGAGCTCACGCCGAATGACCTTTTCGTAGGTCTTTGAATTTCCCTGGATCGCTACTTGTCCGACTCGAAACTGATTCCGTTCCCTCACTTTGATAATCAAGTCCAGACTGTCGGGTGCAACCTTCACTTCAACGGGGTCTACTTGAAACATCAGGTAGCCAACATCATAGTACAATGAAGAGATATCGCTCTCGGATTCGTTCCGGCGCAGGTTTTGGTCGAGCTTCTCCTTGTTGTAGATGTCGCCCGCTTTGAACCCCAGCCGCTCATTGAGCGCCTCTGTTGGATAAACGTTGTTTCCTTCCCACACGATATTCCTGATGCGGTATTGCGGGCCCTCGAACACAAACAGGTCTAACGCAAGGTATTCTTTGGTCTCTTCAAAGGAGAGTGAATCGGTAAGGATCTCGGCGTCGCGAAACCCGTTTTTGTGATAAAACGCGAGTATACGGTCTTTATCATCCTTGTATTTCTTCGGATCGAACTTGTTGCTCGACCAGAATTTCCACCACACCCTCTCATCCGTGTCCTTCATTTCACTCTTCAAATCATCATCCTCAAAATGCTTGTTTCCGATGAATCGAATCTTGTCCACTTTGACCTTCGAGCCTTCATCCACTGTGATTTTCAGAACGACCCGCTGGCGGCCCGTGGTATCCTGGATATCCACCAGATCCGGTTTGACCCTGGCGTTGTAGTATCCGTCCGATTCGTACTGTTTTCGCAACACGCGTTCGACGGTCCGGAGGTCCTGCTCCGTTACAATCTGCCCGCGAATGAGGTTGATTTTCTTGTTGATGTCGTCTTCGCTCAACTCGTCATTCCCGACGATTTCCACCCTGTCGAGCCTCGGATTCTCTTTCACACGGATCAGAAGGTATACCCCATCTTGAACTTTGTTCTCGATAAAAATCTGAACGTCGCCAAAGAGTTTGAGGTTGTACAAACGTTCTATCGCTTGTCGAGTCTGCTCGCCAGGAATGGTTATTTCATCACCGACTTTCAGGCCTGTGTTGGCGATGACAGCGGTCGGGTCGGCCGAGCGGGCGCCCTCCACCGTGATCCCTAGAATTTTGTATACTTCGGGCCGTTGCTGGGCGTGCGTTGTGGAAATGACCAGAACACTGAGGAAGAAGAAAAAAACTGTCCTAAAGCTTCGCCACACTTTTGAGGAACCTTTCCACATACTCCAACCGCCGGGCGGGGATTTTTTGCACTTGTTCACTGACCAATCCGAATCGGCGTTCGCGCTTTTGAAAATCTGCGATCGCGGCGTATATGTGTTTGCGCCGAAATGCAGGCCAGAACTCTTCTGAAATGTAGATCTCGCTGTAGGCAAGCTGCCAAAGGAGAAAATTGCTGATCCGGTATTCCCCGCTGGTCCTGATGAGAAGGTCCGGGTCGGGAATTTCCCTGGTCGAGAGATACCGGGAAATAAGGTCTTCCCCGATATCCTCTTTCCTCACCTTTCCGGAACTGATGTCTTCAAGAATTCTTTTTAGGCTGTTCGTAATATCCCAACGCCCGCTGTAGCTAAGCGCAAGGATCAAAGTCAGACCAGTGTTTTTTCGCATCAATTCCCCGGCATCGAGCAGCTCATCCTGAACGTCAGATGGTAAAGCCGCAATCTCACCAATGGCTTTTAACTGGACCTCGTTTTGGTGGAGCCGGTCACGCTCGTCTTTCAAGGCCCTTAACAAAAGCCTCATGAGCATCGAAACCTCGGTCTTCGGTCGTTTCCAGTTTTCTGTGGAAAAAGCGTAAAGTGTCAAATACTTGACGCCGAGTTGTCCACACGCCTCTACAACATCGCGGACAGAATTCACACCTTCGTTATGACCTGCGATCCTGGGCATTCCCCGCCGCTTCGCCCAGCGGCCGTTCCCGTCCATGATGATTGCGATGTGCTGCGGGATCTCACCGCCGGCAAGCAGCTGGTCCTGATGCTTCTTGTCGACGCCCGTTGCCTTTTCTAAAGCCAAATCTCCTCCGTGCGGTGCTTTTTTCGGATGAAAGTAACAATAAATCTACCTTTTTTTGAAAATAAAGTCAAAGCAAAGTTTGAAATCTCCGCCGAAATCCCTTGGACAGTTGCAACTTGCGTTTGCTTGACACCCCCTCCAAATTTGGTTATATTTGACGCGGGAAACTAAGCACGAGGGTTTAGGGTTTCACAATCGGTAAGTTGGGACGTAATCTGTAGGCCCATCGTTCCACTATTAAAGGAGTTATATGGAAGGCAACTTCTCAAACAGAGTTCAAGACGTGATTCGCTTGAGCCGTGAAGAGGCTCTAAGGTTGGGCCACGATTACATCGGCACCGAGCATCTGTTGTTAGGAATCATTCGTGAAGGGGAAGGAATTGCGGTCAAGATCCTCCGGAATCTTGGGGTTGACCT
>JANOGR010000141.1:0-6702 GCA_031406095.1 Ignavibacteriales bacterium | reverse complement strand
TAAAAGTCTCCTTTGTATGTGATTGCCCCGATCCGGTTACGACATCGGGGGTGCTGCCTAACTAGTGATTAGACGGTGGGCAGCCGTGATCAAACACGGCCGAAAGCAGCTTATCCCGCGATCCATTGTTACCTCAATTCGTTTATTATCCTAGGGGACACCGCCCACACGCTATAAATGATGCAAAAATGCTAAGCAAAGTCAACGCCAGCACAAAACCCAAGCTCCTTGACGAGGTCAGAACAGTCTGCCGGCTCAGACATATGAGCATCAGAACCGAACAGGCCTATGTCTATTGGATCAAACGATACGTCCAGTTTCATGGTATCAAACATCCGTTAAGCCTTGATGAATCACACGTTCGAGACTTCCTTTCCAGCCTCGCCAAAACGGACAAGGTTGCGGCTTCAACTCAAAACCAGGCCTTCAATGCGCTTATTTTCCTCTATCAAAAAGTGCTCAAGAAACCCCTCGGCAATCTGTCCAACATTGAAAGAGCCCGGCGCCCCAAAAAGGTGCCCGTTGTCTTGTCGCGCGAAGAGGTCTACGGCGTTCTCAAGAACCTCCGGGGCACACCGCTTCTCATGGCAAGTCTGATGTATGGAGCCGGACTTCGACTCCTCGAATGTATCCGCCTGCGGGTCAAGGACATGGATTTTGCCGGCCAGCGCCTCATGATACGGGATGGAAAGGGTGCGAAAGACAGAGTCGTCATCCTCCCGACGTTGCTCGTGCCGGCGCTGAAACATCATCTCAAAAAAGTCCGGTGGGAATTTGACGAAGATGGTGCCCGTGGCGTCCGCAAAGCATCCATCCCGTCTTCTTTAGAGAAAAAATATCCCGGAGTCGCGTCCGAGTGGATGTGGCAATACGTCTTTCCCGCAAAAGCCTCGTCCATGGTGCCCGGGACCGATGAGCTTCGGAGGCATCACCTCGACGAATCCACTGTTCAACGAGCCGTCAAAGATGCGGTTCGGGCAGCTGGAGTGCAAAAACCCGCAAGCTGTCATACCTTCCGCCATAGCTTCGCAACGCATTTGCTCGAAAATGGATGCAACATTCGAGTCGTGCAGGATTTGCTCGGCCACAAGGATGTGCGCACAACGATGATCTACACGCACGTTATGAACACCGGGAAGCCGAACATTCAAAGCCCCTTCGACCATTTACTCCAAAACACCATCGACAAACAGAATATTCTGATGCTCGACAGTCCCTCTAGCATGGAAACAACCGCAAAGCCAGAAGCTTTGTGAAAACATGCGTTACGACCCAATCAACCACCATCGACGCTCCACTCGCCTGCAGGGCCGTAACTATGCTCAAGCTGGAATGTATTACGTCACGATTCTAACGCACGAACGTGAATGCCTGTTTGGCGAAATCGAGGATGGGCGAATGCGGTTGTCGGAGACCGGCGAAATTACCCGGAAATGTTGGATGGAAATACCAAAACATTTTCCAAATGTGTCTTTGGATGAATTTCGTGTGATGCCGAATCATCTTCACGGGATCATCGTTTTGAGCATGGCAGGGACACGGCATGCCGTTCCTCGAACCAAACAAGATCAGAATGAACAGGGTAAGGGCGTTCTACTAAATGACGCAGATAGCGGAGAATTGAAACAGGGTAAGGGTTTGATTAATCAAACCCTTACCAAGAATCAAACCCTTACAGATTGGCCTTTGACGAAGGATCCACAAATCCCACTGGGAAAAATCGTTCGCCATTTCAAGGCAAAAACCTCAAAAGGGATACATGACTCCGGCCACCACCATTTTCGCTGGCATCGTAATTATCACGACCACATCATTTGCGATCCAAAAGACCTGACGCGAATCCGGCAATACATTCGCGAGAACCCGGTCCATTGGCAACACGATGAAGAAAACCCAGAGAATCGCGAATGACTCGTTCCACTCGCCACATCCATGAACGCTTCCTCCGTCACATCTGGTCGCGCCAGTACCTCCAGCAATCCTCCCTTAGCACGACGGACGGAAGTCCGCTGGAGGTGCTGGAAGTTGGCACGATGAACCTTCAGGGCGGACCCGACTTTCTCGAGGCCAAGGTGAACATCGGAGGCACAGTGTACGTCGGAGACGTGGAAATTCACCGCACACAAGAAGATTGGCTGCGCCATCACCATGAGCACGACCCTCGATACAACAAAGTGATCCTGCACGTCCTGCTGGAAAACGAAACAGTCCGCAACGCCACCGTCGTCGAAAGCGGAAGGGAAGTTCCTGTTCTCGTGCTGAGCAATTTTTTGCCGGAATCCATTCGGACTGTCTGGTTTAAAACCATCGAGGACGAACGAGCCCGACGTGCAGAACGGATTCCGTGTTTCACAAAAAACTCCAGAGTCTCAGCCGAGGCTCTGCGCCGATGGTTCGACAAACTGACGGTCCAACGTCTTGAGTTTAAACTGCGCAGGTTCGAAGAACGATTGAAAGAACTTGCCCGCGAACGCCGGTTGGTTCTGCACGAGGTGCCGCGCACGTGGGGAGACCCTCCCGTGGAAGGCTCTCCTGATGAAATCCCGCCGCCGCAGAAAGAGCTGACTCAAAAAGATGTCTCAAGGAAAGAATTGTGGGAACAAGTGCTGTACGAAGGCATCATGGAAGGACTCGGCTACGCGAGGAACATGGCTCCGTTTGCACGCCTCGCGCAAATCGTCACGCTCGACATCGTCAGGAAACTGCAAGCGGTTGAGGATGAACGAAAACTGCAAGCGCTCCTCTTTGGTGTTTCCGGGCTTCTGCCAAAGATTTCATCGCTGAACGAGGAGAGCTCAAAGGAAGAAGCGCGACGCCTCATCCGGGACTGGAACAATCTTCGCCGTGACTTCCGCAGTGAAATTCTCCATCCAGCCGACTGGCAATTTTTCCCCACCCGGCCGATGAATTTTCCGACTCTCCGAATGTCTGCAGCATCCGCCTTGATCCGAAAAATCACGAAAGATGATGGTTTCAGGAAAATCATCCAGACGATAAAGTCTTCTCAGGGAAACAAACTGCAGGAATTACATTCGTTCTTTTCTGTACTGTCCGGCGATTTCTGGCGCACACACTATAACTTCGACCATCCCTCATCGTCGCCAGTTAAATCCCTCGGTGCAACGCGAATTCGGGACATGATCATCAATACTGTTGTGCCGGTCAGCTTGCTCTACGCAAGAATTTTTCGTGATTTTGTAGTTCGCCACGAGACAATAAAGTTGTATCATGCCATGGCGCCTTCAGCTGAGAATGAGGTCACCCGGATCATCGAAGAACAACTGTTAAAAGGCCGGATGCCACTTGATTCACCGGGGAGGCAGCAAGCCGCTATTCAACTGTACAAATTTTATTGCACCGAAGGCCGGTGCCATGATTGCGACATAGGAAAACTCGTTTTTTCAACAGAAAACGAGGATGGAGCGCTTCGCAGCAGTGTTGAAAAGAATTCAAATATGACTCAGGTCACAACACGGGTTGGCCAGAAAATGTAATTTGAGGTCAGAATCTCGTTAAACTCAGTCGCTATCCGGCTGTCTATTCCAGGTTGAGAAATACTCACTAAAACCAAGGGGGCCTTATGTATAGAAGATTGATTCTTTGTGGTGTTCTTCTCCTTACCGTTCTCTCTCTCGTTCCTCAATTCTCAGTTTCACAAACTTCTCCTCCACCGACTTTTTCACTTTCCATCGTGCCCACCGATACAGGGCGCGGGTTCAAGCTGAACTGGACGGCTCCGACCGGAGTTGTGGTCAGTTATTATATGGTGTATCGTGCTTCAGGAACGAATCCTGACCTCAAACCGGATTCTCTTGGTTTCGGAAGCCCGCGCGACACGGTGAAACTCACTGTCGACCGCATCTACAGAGACTTCCCCGCTGCATCCTTGACGGGCGGCTACTTTTACATCGTCAGGGCCCGCACGTTAAACGGAGTCTCTCTGGCAAGCAACATCCTGTTTGTCGGTCTGCCTCCCATGTTTCAGCTGCATGCCTTTCCCATCGACTCGGGCAAAGTGAAACTGCAATGGAACACGCCGCCCGGATTCACGGTGAACCATTATCAGATTTTCCGGGCTCTCGTCACCGCTACGGGCGATACGGCGCAATTCACCAGGGTTGATTCTGTTTCGCCGCGCAATGAGTATATCAACAAACCGCCCGCGTTGACCAACGGGGGAGCCTATGCGTACTCCGTGGTTGCGGTTTCGAACACACCCGGCCAGATTCTGAAATCAAACATCGCGTTTGTGTATTTTCCGCCGACAACGCCGCCCGAAAACTTCAGGCTGACAGCGTTGCTCGATACATCCGGCGTAAAGAAAGTGGCCAAACTTGAATGGGTCGCCCCGACGAATGTCACCGTCCAGAAATATACGATCTACAGAGCGCCGTTTACCGATGGTGGCGCCCCGATCGACCCCACGAAGTGGGTCATCGTGAAAGATTCTGCAACGGGCGGTCTGAGTTATAGAGACACGCTTGCCCCCGGAAGCGTCGGCGGGTTTGCGTACTACATTCGAGCGAAGACGGGCTCTACGACCTTCATCCACAGCAACGTTGCCGGGGTTTATATCGGCACCTTCGCTGCAATCCAGTATATCAAGCTGGAAGGAAAAGTGTTGGCAGGGAAACCCCGACTGGAATGGTCCAGCCCGGAAGGAACGACGTTCAGCATGTACTACATTTATCGGACACCTGTGCTGGAAGTGAACCCGGCCGGAAACGTCCCTGTCGTAACACTCCTTGATTCGACAACGTCCACTGCATTTACCGACACGACAACTCTTGCATCATCTGGAGGATTCGCATACCGCGTGCGCGGCAAAACCGAGAACAGGTTTGTCGAAAGCAACATCGTGACGATTATCCTCTTTGAAAAACTGCTCCTCTCGGCTTACTCGGATTTCAGCGGCGGTTCGATCAAACTCCATTGGACGGAACCTCAGAATCAAGATCCGCTGAAATATCTCATTTATCGATACCCCGTCACCGATTCAGTCGGGCGTACACAGGATACATTAAAATGGGTGTTGATCGACTCAACACTCGATGATGACTACAGCGACAAACCGGCGTTTCCCACCTTGCAACCGGGTCAGGTGTTGCGCGGGTTCGCATACTTTGTGCGCGCGATTATGCCGGTTGGATTCCTCCAGACAAACATCGCGCTCGCGCCCTGGAAGCCCCCGGTCGCAGTTCCATTCGTTCTGATAGGGCGTCTTGAGTCAAACGGCGTTGTCAAGCTGGAATGGAACCAGCCTTCAGGGTTTACGCCGACAAAATACTTTCTCTACCGTGCCGCACTCACAAGAAATAGTTCCGTTGTGGACACGACGTTGTTTACGCTGGTCGATTCGACGACGAACAAGTCCATCGCAAATTCACCGCCGTTGGCGACTTCAAATTCCTTTGCATATTACGTGAGGGCAAACGGGCCGAGCGGCCAAACCGCACGGACAAACCATGTCCTCGTGTTTATCCATGTCGTTACGCAAGACCGCGTGGTCATTGTTTCTGAGCCGAACCGGCACGGACGCGTTGGCCAGGCATATACCTATCAGCCCAAAGCTTTCTCCACCGATACGACCGCCCAGCTTAAGTGGCTGCTGCTCGCCAAGCCGACCGGCATGACCATCGATTCGATCGGCGGGCTCGTCCAATGGACTCCGACCGTCAAAGGATGGTTCAAAGTTGTCCTCGCAGTCGTTTCGAGCAAGGGTGCAAAGGCGGCTCAGGAATTTGCAGTCGCTGTCGCTGGAGGGTTTGGCGTTGTCCAGGGTGTCGTCACCGATACGCTAGGCAATCCTGTGCTGGCTGTGGTAAAACTTTTCAAACGTGATATTAGTACGCCCTTTGAGTACAGAATGGTGACAGATTCGACCGGTGCATACTCCTTCGCCGACGTCGACGTGGGCTCGTACATCGCCTACGCCGCTTCCATTCTGGGCGATTATATCCCTCAATGGTATTATGACAAGAATCGACCCGACCAGGCAACGCCGATTGTCGTTGCTGATTCCAGCACCGTCACGGCAAACTTCCGGCTCCGGTCCCGTTCGGCCACGATTCCGATGTGGAATATCACCGGGAAAGTGACGGACACCACGCTCATCGCGAAAATCCAGGGAGCGCTGGTGGTGTTCGCGAAAGCCGAGTTTATTCTCAATTCAGCAAAACACCTCGGCGGATCCGGGCAGGAGTCCGAAAACTTCCGGGAGATCTTCAAAGATCTCCTCCGCTTCGGTGCACACAGCGTCGCGGGCAACTTCCAGCTCGTCTTCAGAACCGTGACGGATTCGGGCGGCCGATACAACATCAGGTTGCCGCAGGGCGCGTACATCGGCATTTCTTTCGCCCAGGGGTTCCGCAAGATGTTCTATAACAACAAGACCGACTTGCTGTCCGCCGACCTGCTGAGGCTCAGCAAAGATACCGCCAATGTAAACTTCGCTCTCATCCCGCATCCAGCAATTGGGCTGGGCAGTATCAGTGGAACCGTGTATGATACATCCTCGGGTGTTTCAGTGCCGGCACGGATCATCGCGTTTCGAGATAAATCGGACCGGAAACGGGTGGATTCGTACTACGCCGAGACCGACACGGGCGGAGTGTATTCGCTCACGGAGTTGCCTCCGGGTGAGTATCGGGTACTGGCCATTCCTCTGGGGAATTATGTCCCCTCGTTCTATAGCTTGACAGG